>JBKDJY010000088.1:0-23377 GCA_046345275.1 Bacteroidota bacterium | reverse complement strand
ATGCAAATGCTGAATCTTTCAATTCCAAAATAAAAAATTTTAGAGCTAATTTAAGAGGTGTTACTGATGTGAAATTCTTCCTCTTTAGATTACAAAAATTATTTGCTTAACAATTACTCCCCAGAAAATTAACCTGACCCTAGAAAATGCTTATTTTTTAACGCTAATAGTTGTTGGTTGGTATAAAAAACAACAAATCAAAAAATCAAAATGTAATGATAATAACCGCAGGATTAACAACACACATTCCTTCACACAAAATCCAGCGGAGCTTGGAAAGAGTAGGAGCTACAAGTGCACATTAAACATCCTTCATAAAAAAGAGTAAGTTGCAGAGCTGTAAAGGTTAATCGTTACGCTGCAACTTCCTTAATTTTACTGGCATTTAATATTGCAACTTGTTGCGCCACATTTTGTGCCATTTCTCTGAAAGCTAAAGCTTGCGGGGTTGTTTCTTGTAAAACTGCTGGTCGGCCTATGTCTCCAGATTCTCTGATACTTTGCACCAAAGGTATTTGTCCCAATAATGGCAAATTCATTTCTTGTGCTAAATTTTTAGCGCCATCTTTACCAAAAATATAGTATTTATTTTCAGGTAATTCTTCAGGAGTGAAATATGCCATATTTTCAACAATCCCTAAAACAGGGACGTTTAAAGCAGGTAATTTAAACAAAGCAATTCCTTTTCGAGCATCAGCTAAAGCAACTGCTTGAGGAGTACTAACTATAACAGCACCTGTAATTGGGATGCTACTGCATAATGTAATTTGTATATCACCCGTGCCAGGTGGTAAATCAACTATTAAATAATCTAATTCACCCCAATTTGTATCCATAAATAATTGGGTTAACGCCTTTGAAGCCATTGGTCCACGCAAAGCAATGACTTGATCAGGGCCAGCTAAAAAACCAACTGAATTTAATTTCACGCCATAACTTTCTACTGGAGCCATTTTTGATTTCCCTTCAAATTCAGATTTCGCAGGCATATCATTTTGAACATCAAACATAATGGTTTGTGATGGGCCATAAATATCAGCGTCAACCAATCCCACTTTTGCTCCTTGTTTAGCAAGCGCTACTGCTAAGTTTGCTGAAACTGTTGACTTTCCTACTCCTCCTTTACCTGAAGCTACGGCTATGATATTTCTTATTTTAGAAAGCGTTGTTTGATCTGTATTTCTTGTACTCGTCACGTTTGCCGTCATATTTACGTTAACAACGGCTTCTTTATCTACATAAAATTTGATTGCATTTACACACGCATTGTGAATCATGTCTTTCATCGGGCATGCTGGTGTAGTTAATACAACGGTAAAAGAAACATGTTTATCATTTACAACAACATCCTTTATCATTCCTAGAGTTACCAAATCTTTTTTAAGATCCGGGTCATCAACATATTTTAAAGCATCTATAACGTTTTCGATTGTAATAGCCATGTGTTTATTTTTAAATTTTGATCATGTTTATCTGTTGTTGTAAAATAAACAATCAACTTATTAAACTTGTTTTGCAATGTTAAATAAATTTGCTTCTTCAAAGTCTCGTCCCATAATTTGTATGCCAATTGGCAAACCATTACTGTGTAAGCCATTTGGAATAGAGATGGCAGGGCAACCAACAATATTTGCTTGAACTGTAAAGATATCTTCTAAATACATTTTAATAGGGTCAGCACTATTTTTTCCAAACTCAAAGGCGGTTCCAGGCGTAGAAGGTGTAATAATAAAATCGTATTGCGATAAAATATCTCGTGTTTTTTGCCTTACAATGTTTCTTACTTTTTGTGCTTTACTATAATAGGCGTCATAAAAACCAGCACTCAGAACAAACGTGCCAAGCATAATACGACGCTTTACCTCTTTACCAAAGCCTTCGCTTCTTGATTTTTTATAGGTGCTTTCCAAATCTGTTGCATTTGGACTTCTATAACCAAAATGAACGCCATCAAAACGGGATAGGTTAGAGGAGGCTTCAGCAGTGGTTAAAACATAATAAATGGGAACTAAAAAATCTAAATATGGAAAATCAACGGCAGTAACCGAATGGCCTTTATCCGTTAATTGCTTTAAGGTATCTAACGTTTTTTGTTTTACTTCTGGATCTAAACCATTCGCTTCTATACAATCTTTTAAATAAGCTATTTTATATTGTTTGGGTTGGTGTAAACCCTCTGTATAATTTTCTACTTTTTTTTGTGATGCAGTTGTATCATATTCATCAGCTCCAGCAATCACTTCTAAAAGTAGTGCGGCATCCTCAACTGTTTTTGTAATTGGCCCAATTTGGTCAAAAGAAGAACCGTAAGCAATTAATCCCCAGCGAGAAATTCTTCCATATGTTGGTTTTAAACCAACTGTACCTGTAAATGAAGCTGGTTGGCGAATAGAGCCTCCTGTATCGGAACCCAATGCAACATGGCACAAATCTGCAGCTACTGAAGCAGCAGTGCCTCCTGATGAACCACCTGGCACCATTTTTTCATTCAATGGATTTAATACTTTTCCAAATGCCGAATTTTCATTACTGCTTCCCATTGCAAATTCATCGCAATTTAATCTTCCGATAATGATAGCGTCTTCATTCAATAAATGCTCTACAACAGTTGATGAATAAAGTGATTCGAAGCCCTCAAGTATTTTTGAAGAAGCTGAAACCTTATGTCCCTTATAGCAAATATTATCTTTTAAACCAACGATTAAGCCAGCCAATTTTCCTTGTGTTTTATTTTTTATTTTTTCATCCACTAACTTGGCTTGCTTTATTGCTGAATCATTAAATACTTCCAAAAAAATATTTAAGTGTTTTTTTGTTTCAATTTTTTTTATTGATTCTTCAACTATTTGAACGCAGCTAATTTTGCCCGCTAATAAGCTTAATTGTAAATTTTGAATGTTTGAAAATATATACACTTCTTCAGTTTTAAATAATAAAAGCGTCAATCATTTTGAAAGACGCTTTTTTAAAAAATAAATTAATCTCTTATTTCTTTTCTATGTCAGTAGAATCGTTGTTTCCGTCTTTAGCTTCTTTAAACTCTTTCATTCCTTTGCCTAAACCTCTCATTAATTCTGGAATTTTTTTACCTCCAAATAATAAAAGAACAACTATTAAAATAATAATTATTTCTGGTGTTCCTAAAAACGCTAATGCAAATGCTGGTGTCATGTTTATAATTTTAAGGTATAAATATACGATTATATTAATTTGAAGCAAAATTTCCAAGTCGTCATTGAATGGCTACTTTGCTTGAGACTTCCTATTATAAGCTTCATAAATGGCCTCTAATTCGGTAAACCAATCGTTTCCATATTTTCGAATAAGCGGTTCTTTTAAAAATTTAAAAACAGGTACATTTAATGTCTTTCCGCAATCGCAAGCGGGTTTACATACATGCCAAGAATGGTAATTTACAGCGTCATAATCTTTATATTCATTAATTCGTATGGGATACAGATGGCATGAGATGGGTTTTTTCCAGTCGGTTTTCCCGTCATGATAAGCCTGCTCAATAGAACATTTTGCAATCTGATTTGAATCAAAAAACACAAAGGCACATTCTTCTCCTTCACCAACAAGCGTTGTCGTGTAATCTCCATCAGCATCTAAGGTATACGTTCCGTTTTTTTCAACTGCCGCAATTCCTTTTTCCGTCATATAAGATTTTGCTAGCGGGTAGACCTTATCTAATAATTTCAGTTCTTTTTTTGCCAAAGGTGCGCCACTGTCGCCAGCAACACAACAAGCGCCTTTACAAGCATTTAAATCACAAACAAATTTTTTTTCAAAAATGTCCTCTGATATTAAAGTATGATTGAGCGCTATCATCTCATTTTTTTATTTATCAAATGATATATAATATAAAAATTTTGCTTCTAACTCAATTGTTTGTTTGAAGTTTGTGAACCAGTGTCCTCTTGCTACTTGAAGCATTAGCATTTCAGTTAAAAAATAATCGTTGTGCTAAATGTAACAAAAAGTTTTCGATTTAGTTTTTAGATTAACTGATAAATGCACAATGATGAGCGCAAGTGTTCTACAAAATAAAATTTATAATTCATGTCGAAAACTAAAAGTTTGAACAATTTTTTTGTTTTTGTAACTATTTTTTTAGAATCACCGTAATATAGTTCATGAGCAAATTATCCGAAAACTGGCTGACAGAGGACTTAATCGACTTCGAATACAAGAAATACCTTGTTTTGGGTTATCTACAGATGATAGAAACTCACTTCCATGAGCAAAAATTATATCCTGATTTTTCAGAATTAATCGCTCATTATAAAAATCTTATTCTCTTAAAAAATAATACCACTGCCTTAGAAACCAATTTTAAAAAAACATTAAGTGGCATTGATTTCAATAATTTGAAATTGCAATATCAGTCGATTACGAATGATGAATCTCTAAATGAACTCAAACAAATCATTCAATTTACTGAACCGCTTTTTGAACAAGAAATAGAAAAAGGTAAACATATATTTGATTTTGCTGAAAGACACATTGCATCGAACCATATTGGAATATTGCCACTTTATAAATCGGAAGGCTATTTTATTTTACTTCCCTACCAAGCTAAAGAAGTTACTGTTTATACTTATAATTTCTCTAAAATCAATTTGTTGCAACAAGAAGTCTATGGCCTTACCAGTCATTACTTTTCAACGTATACGCTTTCTCTTTCAAAACCTGTAGACATAGTAAAAGCAGATCTTATTGAGTCAAATCCAGACTTTCCAAACCCAGCAGTTTATTTATTCAAGGCAAATGCTGAACTTCCAAATGACGAAACTTTTTTACCAATTGCCAAACGCCTCTTGTATAAAAATTTAGCACCGCTCGTTGGAATTTAACGCCTATCAAATTCAAAAAAGTTTTCCAAATTTTACGCATGATAATTATGAGGACATTTTCTATTTCAAAACAATATCAGCAAAATTTTACTTTAATCATTTTAACATTTTAATGCCCATCACCCATAATTTTAACGGTAATGTTGTTCAAATTATCGGCTAATTTTAATTGACATGATAAGCGAGAGGTGTTGGTTATATTTGGCAAAGTATCTAACATGGCGTATTCGTCGTCACTAATTTCATTTAATTGATCAAAGCCGTCAATCACTTCTACATGGCAAGTAGCGCATAATGCCATCCCACCACAAGTTGCTAAAATATCGTGGTCATGGCCTTTTAAAAATTCCATCAAACTTAAACCCATGTCAATTGGTGCATCCAATGTTGTAATTGATTTATCGGTGTTTTGAATATTTATTTTAATATCTGTCATAACTTGTAAAATTAGAATAATGCATAAAATATGAAGGATTATTTTTTTGAAAAATTTACATAGACGAATTTACTTTTTATTGATTTGAACAGTATTGCATTAAATAAAAATTCAATTTCATTGTCATTCTATTTTATCATTTGTATTGGATTTTGGCGCTTTTGTTGATTTTATTTTTTACCCTACCAATTTAATTCTCTTTGCAAGAAAAATTGAAAGAATGGTTGCAACGATAGCAATGTAGCCAACAATGTTATAATGTTCTAATTCGCCATTGGCATTATTTGTGATGATGGTACCACCAATAAAAGTTACGATGCCTAGTGAAAATTGTTGTAATGCCGAATTTAAAGCCATAAAACTTCCTCTAAATTGAGGTAATACTGCTGAAGTAACCATTGCTTGAAGCGGCACCATTCGCCCTCCTGAAAAAATAAAAAACATTGAACTGAAAAATAAAAATAGGGCAACTGATGAGCTTGTTGAATTCGTAATTAAATAGATTGGAATGATTGCCAAACTGCTTAATGTTCCAAATACCTTGAATCTACCATATTTATCAGCTAGTTTTCCAACCAATGGAGAATTTACAACAGATAACAGACCGCCAATTAGATACATTAAAGGCACATCATTTTTTTGATTAAAATGTAAATTATTAACGGAGAAATCACTGATGTAAGGGATAATTCCCATATGCGCAATCATCATTACCAAAGGAACAGATAAAGCAATTTGCATGGATTTGCTTGAAAACAAGGTGGCATAAAATTGTTTGTATGAAGTTTTGTTTCCTGACTTCAAATGCTCGTTGACATTTGGAATAAAAAGAAAAATGCACAACAACACAATAAAACCAATGCCGCAAATCACAAAGAAAGGCATTTGCCAGCCAAAATTATTTGATAAAATTAAGCCTAAAGGGATGCCAACTACTGATGATAGCGCAAAACCCATCATGACCAAACCCATAGCCGAAGCCCTTCTTTCATTTGGTATAACATCACCAACTATTGATAGAATTACCGACCCGCATACGCCACCAAAAATACCTGTAAATACGCGCGCTGCTAAAAACATCTCATAAGAAGAAGCAACGGAGCACAAGTAGGTTCCAATGATAAATCCAATATAAAGTACAATTAAGACTTTTTTCCTATCAAATCTATCAGCCCAAAATGTTGAGAAAAAAGCTGAAAAACCAGCTGAAATTCCAAAGGAAGAAACTAACCAACCAAAATGTTGTGTATCAATTAAAAAAACCTTTTTGATGGTTGGTGCCAAAGGCATTAAAATCATTCCATCCAAAATATTGGAAAATTGAACGAAGGCTAAGGTTAGCAGGATGATAAGTTCCTTACGGGTCATAGAGGTTTATTTTATACCAGCTAATTTCATGGCATCTATTTTTATAGCTGAATCCAACGGAATTTTCAGGTCTTGAGATTTTTTTGTGGATTTTTTTAAAAGGCTTGGGGTTTCTCTAATTAATTTTTGATTGAGTTTTAGTAATTGCGTCTTTTCATTTTTTTGTTTATAGGCTTCTGGGTTTGTATACAATTCATAGGCGTCTTCAATAAAAGTATTTCCAAAAGAATGTAAATTTCCATCGGAGTAAAATAACATGATCACTTGATTGCTTTCAATTTCTTTTTTTAAATCCAATTGCCAAACTTCTAATTTTTCAGCCGCACCTTCCGGATTTGGTACAATTCTATTGTAATAATACCAAAAATAGCCGTTCGCAAAACAATAAGTTGGAACGCCTAAATAAACTGGCCCATACCAATAACTATCGCCAATGGTTAACACACGTGTTTGATTTTTAGAGGAATCTTCTTCAAATTTCACATCCGGATAGGCCAATTTTTGATTTTGTTTGGGATTAGAAAATAAATTCATACCCTTTAAAACATCAGCATCTCTGCTGCGGGCTGTGTCAGATATTTCAATTTTATCCCAATAAATATCTGGCAAGTCGCAATGGTGCAATTTTTCAATATAATGAATGATCGTGTCTACCGCTAAGCATTCACCGAAATAACTCCAGTGATGAGCAAACTTTGGAAATAAAGGATATGGACTTAAAGGTTTTAGTAGTTTAAAATAAGATTTTAAGTCAAGGCAATTAATTTGAGCTTCATCACAGCCCGAAACATAGTCTTGATAATTGGTTCTTTTGATGGGGTGGATGTATTTATCTTCAATTTTTTCTGTGCAAAACTCGCCCTTGCCCGGCGCAAAAACTAGCAATAAATCTATCCCTTTTTTCTTTAATGTATCCTGTAGTACTTTTGCTTTACGTAATTTTTCATTAATTAATTGTTTACCAACATAATCATCACCAAACGCGGAATAAATAAATTGTTCACTAAACAGATAATTATCTTTACCAGAAACAAAGCGATTTACACGTAATTGATTAAATGCATCATAATAAAATTGATTGTTTAATCTCACAAATAATTCTTTGAAAGCCCAATGATCGTTGTTGTAATCGTCTTTTAAAGTTTGATACTCACCACTAAACCACAAGCTTTTATCTTTTTTTAAAAGAGAATCAGGGTTGACGTTATTAATTACAAAACCAGAAAGATTGGGCACATTGTTGTGTTTTAAAAATCCGACCAACATCGGAAATATGAGTGCTGCAAAAGCAACTGACATAAAAACACGGTAGGATTTTTTTGCCATCGTCAAAATCTAAAATAAATGAATGGATTAAAATCTAAAGCTGCAATGTAACTTAATGAAATATAAAACAGCAATACACTCGTTGTCATCAATAAGGTATTTGAAATCATTGAATGGTTTTCACCATACACATTAGCTTGAATTTTTTTTGTGAACGGACTGAATGCAAAAAATGAAAAGAAAACAGCCAAACAAAATGAAAAATAAAAATCATTATGTAAAGCAAATTTGCCATCAGAAAAATTAAAATTAAACATGTTTTTCACGATGTTGTTTGCGTATCCCAAATCATCAACTCTAAAATAAACCCAACCAACTGTAACAATTAAAAAGGTAAAAATGGTAGAAATTATTTTGCCAGTTTTATCATAGAGCTTTAATAAAAATAAACGCTCTAATATTAGAAACAAGCCATGAAAAGCACCCCAAAAAATAAAATTCCAGCTAGCGCCATGCCATAAGCCAGATAATAAAAACACAATGAATAAATTGCGATATAATTTAATAGTTGAATTTACTTGATTTCCTCCTAGCGGAATGTATAAATAGTTTTTCATCCAAGCTCCCAAAGTGATGTGCCACCTTCTCCAAAAATCAGTGACGCTAGAAGATAAATATGGATTGTTGAAATTTTCGGGTAATCTAATTCCAATCATTTTACAAATACCGATGGCCATATCAGAATAACCGCTAAAATCAAAGTAGATTTGAAATGTATAAGCAATTGCTCCCACCCAAGCTGCTGCGCTATCAATGTCGTTCATTGAGAGGTTAAAAACATCATCTGCTTGTGCTCCTATGGTGTTAGCAATAATTACTTTTTTAGCTAAGCCGATACAAAAGGTATAAAAGCCACTTAACTTAACTTCAGGTGTATCGTTTTTTTCTCTATTCGTAATTTGATCAGCGATATCATGATAGCGAACAATCGGGCCAGCAATTAACTTAGGAAAAAGCAAAATATACGTTTGATAATTCCAAACATTTTTTAAGGGTTGATGAATGCCTCTATAAACATCAACAACGTAGGTTATACTTTCAAAAGTATAAAATGAAATACCAATGGGTAAAATAATCTTTAGCCAAGTTATTTCATTTATATCCGCTAGTCCTAAAATAACATTGATGTTATCTATAAAAAAATTACAATACTTAAAATAAAACAGTAAACCCAAATTAATGAATAAAGAAAAAATCAATAACTGTTTTTTGATTGATGGAGATTTGGTTTCATGCATTTTTGAAACCAAAAAGAAATCTAAAAAAGTAGTTCCTAAAATTACAAAGATAAATTTTGGCCCGCCCCAAGCGTAAAAAAAAATACTAAAAATTAGAATACAAGCATTCCTAAATCTATTTGGAATGATATGGTAAACAAGCAAAAAAACGGGTAAGAAATAAATCAGAAAGGTAATGCTGCTAAATGCCATTGTTATTAAAGTAGTAATTGTTTTTCCTAAAAAACAAGCGGCTAAAATAACTAATTCTTCATGGTTAATTTATTTTTTTAATCAATTTTTAATAACATATTGCAGGTTTTTAAAGTTTAGAAACAAAAATATCAAAAGAAAAATATAAAGTATATGACAACCAAGGAAAAATAGTTTTGGAAAATGAAGTAAATTTAAAGGGGTAACTATTGATTTAATTAATCAAACAAATACTTTGTATTTAATTATTACTTATTATGTGGATGGCAGCTTTTTCATCAAAAAATTTATAAAGCAATCAAAAAAATTGTTTATTTCATTTTTAATGAAATGTTTTTCAATTAGTTTATTTATTTATTTTAACTTCAATTTTTTTCTAAAAGTAGAATCTAAGTGGTATTTTTATTAAACAGTTAGATTCCATTTTTATTCACGCTGTTGTTATTGATAAAAATCAAATTATACTTTAAATGTCCGCTAAAAAAGTCCTTATCATTACCTATTATTGGCCGCCAACTGGTGGAGCCGGCGTGCAACGATGGTTAAAGTTTAGTAAGTATTTTAGATCGTTTGGTTGGGAGCCTATTATCTATACACCTTCTAATCCTGATTTTCCAATTCATGATTACACCCTTTTAAAAGACATTCCCGCTAGTTTAACAGTTTTAAAAACTCACATCTCCGAACCCTACGATTTTTATCGTAAAATTATGGGTAAGAAAAAAACAGAAACGGTTAATCAAGGTTTTTTATCAGAAGGAAAAGAAAATAAATTTTTACAAAAACTAATGATATGGCTAAGAGGTAATTTTTTTATTCCAGATGCGCGTAAATTTTGGATTAAACCATCTGTCAAATATTTATCAGACTACATTATCAAACATAAAGTAGATGCAATGATAAGCACGGGTCCTCCACATAGCATGCACTTAATTGCATTTGGTTTAAAACAAAAATTTAACATTCCATGGATTGCAGATTTTAGAGACCCTTGGACGCAAATTGATTTTTACCATCAATTGCAATTAACAAAATTCGCAGATAACAAACATAAAAAATTAGAGAAATCCGTTTTACAACATGCTGATAAAGTAGTAACAGTTAGTAGCCATTGGGCAAATGATTTACATAAACTTTGTAACAGAAACATCAATGTGATTACAAATGGTTTTGACACTGATGATTTTAATTCAGAGGACGCTGAGCCATTAATGAAAGGGTTTTTATTACATCACATTGGCGCGTTAAATAAAGATAGAAATCCACACACTTTATGGAAAGTGCTTGGTGAAATTTGTAAAGAAAACAATGAATTTAAATCTGACTTAAAACTAAAATTTACTGGCAAAACGGATGCATCGGTTTTTGAGAGTTTAAAACAACAGGGATTGCTTGAAAACACTGAAAAAACAGATTATATGACACATTCAGAGGTTGTGAAACTATTGATTAAATCGCCAATTTTATTATTACCATTAAATGATACGCCAAACGTACTGGGTATTCTTCCAGGTAAATTATTCGAATATTTAGCTGCTAAACGACCCATTTTTGCTATAGGAAATGAGCGGGGAGATTCTGCAAAAATTATTAAAGATTGTAATGCTGGAACGATGGTTGGTTTTAAAGACGAAAAAAATACAAGAAAAAAAATTTTAGAGTTTTATCAACTTTTTAAACAAAATCTTCTAAAAGTTAATTCAAATTCAGTTGAAAAATATTCACGAAAAAATTGCGCAGAAAGCTTCACTAAATTATTGAACGAGATCATTGCCTAAAGAAAAAACAATTTAACTATTTCAATTCATCAATATTTTTTAATCTTGTCATTAGTTTATCAAATTAAATAGTACTTAAATTAAAACATCAACTAAAACATCAACTATGAAAACAAAATTTATTTTAACATTAACGGTGCTCAGTTTAGTGTTTGCTTCTTGCAAAAAAAAGGAAACCGATACCCCTGCCGATCCCACTCCTACACCTACGCCATCTCCAACTTATGTTATTAGCAAAGATAGCACTGTAGAAGGTTCGTCAATTCGTGTGGGCGTTTATGAATACAATAGTTCCAAAAAATTAGTGAGAGTAAAATATAAATTAGGTGCCAGCACTAATTACACTGTTAGAGACACTGTTATCTATAATGCTAACGGACAAGTTTCTCAAGTCAATACTTTAGCAACTGGTTCATTGACACCATTGGCTACCAGCAATTATAGTTATAATGGAAACTTATTGACTTCAGTGAATGAAACAGTTACTGATGGCGGCAGTCCTTATGTTCGTACACGTTCGTATACCTATACAGCTGGTTTATTATCTACAATTTCTGTTAATTACTCAGTAGGATCACCTTCTCCTGGCAAACCAGAAAATTTCACCGCCATTGCTTTTTTAGGAGGTAATATATCTTCTGCAAATTTGACAGCGGTAGGCGCATTGACATTTTCTACAAGTACAGCGGCCCCTAACCCATATTATGGTTTAAATTTTAGATCTGATGACATTCTAAATAATTTTAATCAAAACAATGTGTTATCAGTATTTGTAACCGCATCTCCTAGCACGATTATAATTTCATATACATACACCTATGCGGACGGAAGAGTTATTACGATTAATGAAAGCAAGCCTCTAAACCCAAATAGGGTAACTACAATTTTATACAAAACTTTATAGTCTTTCTAACGTTTTAAACCTTTAACACTTATATTAAAATAAAAGATGATAAAGTTCGGGGATGAATTTATTTGATTAATAAAATTGAGATTATTTTAAAATAAATCCCCTTAGGAAAATTCTTAAGGGTGTTTTTTAAGTTCCACAAACAGATTGTTTTTTAAATATTTAAAGAAATTTAGCATTATTTAACATGTAGATCTTGATTCAAACTCACTTATCAAAAAAAATGTTGTTGCACCCCCCCCCCATCAAAAAAATAATTGCGTATTTTAATGTAAAATAGGAAAGATATTCAAAATTAGTTACCTTTGTCGGCTTAAATTAAAATCAAACATTAAATCATGAGGCAATTAAAAATAACCAAATCGATAACCAATCGCGAAAGTGCATCATTAGATAAATATCTTCAAGAAATAGGTAGAGAAGAGTTAATTACTGCAGAAGAAGAGGTTGTTTTAGCCAAAAAGATAAAAGATGGAGACCAAGCCTCACTTGAAAAATTAACCCGTGCTAATTTGCGTTTTGTTGTCTCAGTGGCCAAACAATATCAAAATCAAGGTTTAAGCTTACCTGATTTAATCAATGAAGGAAATTTGGGGTTAATAAAGGCCGCTCGTCGTTTTGATGAAACAAGAGGATTTAAATTTATATCTTATGCTGTGTGGTGGATTCGTCAATCCATTTTGCAAGCTTTAGCTGAGCAATCCCGTATCGTCCGTTTGCCCCTTAACCAAGTTGGATCTTTAAATAAAATTAATAAAGCCTATTCAAAATTGGAACAAGAATATGAACGTGAACCGAGCGCTGATGAAATTGCTACTTTATTAGATTTACCAATTGACAAAGTATCAGATACAATGAAAGTATCTGGCCGACATGTAAGTATGGATGCTCCATTTGCAAATGGTGAAGAAAGCTCACTGTTGGATGTATTGATTAATTTTGATTCTTTAAAAGCAGATAGTGGATTAATGATGGAATCTTTATCAAAAGAAATCGATAGAGCCTTATCCACTTTAACTGAAAGAGAACGAGATGTGGTAAAGTTATTTTTCGGGATAGGATTAAATCATGGCTTAACACTTGAAGAAATTGGTGATAAATTTGATTTAACTCGCGAACGCGTTCGTCAAATAAAAGAAAAAGCAATTCGTCGCTTACGTCACAGTTCTCGAAGTAAATTACTTCAACAGTATTTGGGCTAAAATTTTAATTTATAGGCTTCAATTAAAAGTTATTTTACCTCAAAAAAAATGACTAAGCGATTGGAATCTAGCTTTATAAAAATAAACAACAAAATTGTAAACGACCAAAGAGAAGATCCGCCGTAACTTAAAAATGGTAATGGAATTCCAATGACAGGCATTAATCCAATGGTCATCCCAATATTTACAGCTGTATGAAAGAATAAAACCGAAGCGACGCCGTATCCATAAATTCTACTAAAAGAAGAACGCTGGCGCTCGGCCATAAAAACTATTCTTAATATTAGAAATAATTCTAAAAGTATGACAGTTGTTGATCCTAAAAAACCCCATTCTTCTCCAACTGTGCAGAAGATAAAATCGGTATCTTGTTCGGGTACAAAATCATATTTTGTTTGCGTGCCTTGTAAATATCCTTTTCCGTAAAATCCTCCTGAACCAATGGCTATTTTTGCCTGATTAACGTTATAGCCTTCTTTTTTTAAATCCACATTTCCTCTTCCAAGTAATACATCAATGCGTACTTTTTGATGGTTTTCTAAATGATTATAAACATAATTAGTACCAATTACAATGCTACATGAGCTAAGCAAAATAATTGAAAGGATAATTATATTTTTACGAATCCGTCTTATAAATAATAGTGATACAGCTGATAATATGACTAACCCAATGATGAGTAAATTTTTACCTATTACAAGAGAAAGTACAAACAAAACAGCTCCTAACAAGCCAAAAATTAAAAAATTAATTGATAATCCTTCTCTATAAAGTACAATGAAAAATGCAACGAAAACTATTGCCAAACCCGTTTCGTCTTGCAATAACTTGATAATGATCAGAGGTAAAACAAAAAATAAAGTGGCGATGATTGTATTTTGATAATTTTTTAAAACATCTTTGAGTCTATTGATGTGAGATTTTTTTACCATAATATTCTCTCTGCTTAAAAATTTGGCTAAGGCTAAATTAGTTGCGAACTTCATAAACTCGGCTGGTTGCAATCCAAAATCTCCAAACCTAAACCATGATCTGCTTCCTTTTACTTCTCTTCCGAGGTATGGAACCGAAACACAAGCTAATAAAAATACAGAGTAAAATAGATATGCAAAAATGGTGTAAAATCCAGCATCTATAATTAAAATTAAAATTGCTATAAAAATGGCAGAAGCAATCCATATTAATTGTTTGCCATATTTTTGAGTGGTGTCAAAAATATTTTGATGATCTTCATTGTAAACAGCGGCATAAATATTTAACCAACCCATCAAAACAAGTAAAAGATAAATTAGTACTGCCGTTTTGTCGATATAATGAAATAAACTTTGGTCGTTTCTCCTCATTTTATTAATTAATGATGCCCTGTATCAAGTAAGTTTTTCCTATTTATTAAATCTGCGTCCATGATTCGTTTTTCTAAATCAGACCTTGTTATTTTTCCTGTTAAGTATTTTTCAACAATTAGGCTTACTATTGGTGCACTCCAAGTTCCCCCAAAACCTGCATTTTCAACTAAACATACTATTGCAATTTTCGGATTATATCTAGGCGCAAAACACAAAAAAACGGCATGAGAGTCTCCATGAGGATTTTCCGCAGTACCAGTTTTGCCACAAGCAACAATCCCTGGAATACGAGAGTAATAACCAGTTCCTGCATCAAAACATTTTTGCATACCATCATGTACATTATCATAAGCTGTTTGATTTTGTGTATAAGTGAAATGTTTTTCTTTAAATCGAGGGTTTAAAAATTTTTCATTTCCAACACCTTTAATGCAATGTGGCACATAATAAAAACCTCGGTTGGCGATTGATGCAACAACATTTGCCATTTGCAATGGCACAAGGGTTAATTCTGCTTGACCAATTCCAAGAGAGACTACGGTATTACTTCTCCAATGGTTTTCACCAAAGATTTTATTGTAATATTCTACCGATGGCACATTGCCTGGTTTATCATAAGGTAAATCTGTTCCTAGCTTTTTATTTGGTCCAAAAGAACGAACTGCATCGCGCCAATGATTGTATCCATCTTCAAAATTTGGATATTTTTTTTGATCTACAATTTCTCTAAAAACATAACTATAATAAGAATTACAAGATGTTGCAATTGATCCTGGTAAATCAACTCCTCCATGCGCATGACATTTTGGATGTCCTCCCATGGGTGGATAACCCAAATGGCAAGGGAAACTTGAGGATCTTGAAATCAAATTATCTTGTTGTGCAATAAGTGCATCTATTAATTTAAAGGTTGAACCTGGTGGATACATCGCCATTAAGGCCCTATTAAATAAAGGTAAATTAAGAGAATCATAATATAATTTTGTAAAATTTCGAGAACGTTCTTTTCCGCCAACTAATAAATTTGGATCGTATCCAGGGCTAGACACCAAACATAATATTTCGCCACTTTGCGGATCGATGGCAACGATGGCGCCTTTTTTTCCTTTCATTAATTTTTCACCATATGCCTGCATTTCAATATCTATGCTGCTGTATAGCGGTTTTCCTGGAATAGCTAGTGTATCATAATCCCCATCCATAAATTTTCCTTTTGTTTTATTATGAACGTCGACCATTACAATTTGTGTTCCTTTTTTTCCACGTAGCGCTTCTTCATAAAAACTTTCAATACCTGAAACGCCAATATAATCTCCTTCTTTATAATAAGGATCTTTCGCCGCTTTTTCCTTGCTTACCTCGCCCACATAACCTAATAAATGCGCAGCAATAGGCAATGGATATTTTCTTACAGTTCTTGCTTGTAAATCAAATCCATTAAACCGATATAATTTTTCTTGAATAGCAGCATAATTTTTTGGGGATAATTGTTTTTCAAAAATACTTTCTTTACGTGGTGAATTTGGAGCTTGTGATGCTTTCTTCATTCGTCGTAGAAAATCATTTTTTGAAATTTCAAGTGCTTTACAAAGGGCAATGGTATCACAATCTTTTACAAGCTTGGGTGTAACTAATAAATCGTATGACGGCTCATTAAAAACTAACAACTTTCCATTTCTATCATAAATATAGCCCCTCAAAGGATATTCTATTCTATATCTAAATGCGTTATTTCTGGCATCTAATTTATATTGATCATTAATGATTTGAATATAAAAAAGTCGGAATACATAGATGAGGGCAACCAAAATAAAGAATGAAGAAATAATGTATTTTCTATTCGATAGATTTGAATTAATCATCCTCTCAAACTTTTGAATTATTAAACAAAAATTGAATGGTGTAAATCAAACCAAAAGTGCCAACTGAGCTTAAAAAAACACGGAATAACGTTGTAAAAAATTCATTAAGACGGAAAATTTCCAAATAAAAAACTACGAGGTGGTGAATAAAAATTAAAATAAAACAATAAGTAATAAATTGTAAAATCCCCATATTTTTAATGGAAGGACTTGATTCAAGATTTTTATCACCTCTTGAATTTAATAATTTAATAATTGAAGGTCTTGAAAACCCTACAAGGGTGCAAGCTGCCGCATGTATTCCTGCGGTATCATAAAACATATCAATAATTAAGCCTGTGAAAAATGAAATAATTAATAAGGAATTTTTTTGAGTTTGATAGGGGAGAATGATAATAAACAAAATGTACGGTAATAAAATAATGTAATGACCTAAATGTATATTTTGCACAATTAAAACTTGCAAAAGAATCAAGGTCAAAAACCAAATGCTATATTTAATTTTGTTATTTCCCACTTTGACTTTGCGAATTAATTTCTAAACTATCTTTTTCTGATTTATGAATAAATTTTACAACAGATACGTGATTGGGATTTTTAAAATCAGTACTTAGTTTTATTTTTACAGTATAAAATGATTCATTTTGTTTTCTTTCATGACTTTCAACAAAACCCACAAGAATACCTTCAGGAAAAATACTAGATAAGGAACTTGTGACGACAGTATCTCCACTTTTCAATTTTGCGTGAGTAGGAATATCGATTAAGTCGCAATACCTACAATCTAAGCCGTTCCATAATAAAGTACCATTTATTCCCTCTTTTTTTAATTGGCAAGGAACAATCACATCTTTATGCAACAAAGACATGACTGATGCGTAGTTACCAGATACAGCTTTTACGACTCCAACAATTCCTCTGTTACCTATCACCGCGTTATCTTGACTAACTCCTTGTTTTGAACCTACATTAAGTGTTAAATAATTATTTCGTTTGTTAACCGAGCTGTTTATAACCTTTGCATTGATAAAGACATATTCTTGCCTATAAAGCGTGTCAATTTTTTTATGATTTCTTAGTGGAATTAATGCATATCCAAGCTTCATATTGCTTTTTAAAAAATTATTTTCTGCAGCTAATAATTCATTTTCTTCTTTTAAAAGGAGATATTCTTTTGTGTTGGAAGAAATTCTATAAATATTAGCGCTTACAACGTTGGCAGAATTAATAATTTTTGAACTTTGATAACCATCATTATTTATAATGAGTAAAAAACAAATAAACTCTAGTAATAGAAAAATGAAAAAGAAATTATTTTTATATAAAAAATTAAATATTTTTTTCATCTAAATGAAGAAGAATATGTTTTAGTTGAATGTTAAAATTTTAAACTCAATCCAGCTTGAATTGGAGTAGACATATCCCATCCCACCTCTGAGTATACACCAATAGTTTCAGTAAAAAAATATCTGATGCCTACAGTAAGCGCTTGATAAATGGCAGACCGCTTGTAAAGAGAATAACTTGACGCAAAAGGATCATTTGAAGTTCGATTGGATGAATTTATGTTAAATCCTAGACCAACATTGCCATAGCAATCAAATTTTTCTTTGGTGTAAAAATGATAAGTACCTCTTACTCCAAATGTGATTGTAAAATATTTATCAGTTTGGCTATAAAAGTTATTATTTCCCTGATAATAATTTAAATCAGCGCTGGTATAATTATATCCTAACAAT
The DNA here is from genome assembly GCA_046345275.1 of Bacteroidota bacterium. Classification (GTDB taxonomy): domain Bacteria; phylum Bacteroidota; class Bacteroidia; order B-17B0; family Aurantibacillaceae; genus UBA4416. The sequence goes on along the minus strand of JBKDJY010000088.1, from coordinate 5,124 downwards.
GCTCCTACACCTAGTGTGTGTCCCCATTTAAATTTAATTAATCCATAATCTCCTTTTATAATTAAGGGTCCAAAGCCTCTTACTTTTCTAGAGCTATAACCAATATAATCAGCCTTTAAGCCTAATCTATAAAAATCAGGAAAGCCAGCCCCAACTGTTATCACAAGCGTTCCTTTATCAAAGTCAGCAATATTTTGAGAACATAAAATTTGTTGATGGTTTAAAACATTAAATAAAATCAACACAATAAAAAATATTTTTTTCATCATTTTAAGTTTAATCAATATTTGGAAAATAAATCAACAGTTATCTAATTAAGAATGGGAATTTTTCAACATTTTTAAGTGCAATACCAGTTCCTCTTGCAACTGCTCTTAATGGATCTTCACAAACATGAACAGCTAGTTTGGTTTTTAAAGAAATGCGTTTATCTAGTCCCCTCAATAGAGAACCACCTCCACCCATGAAAATGCCAGTTCTGTATATATCAGCAGCTAATTCTGGTGGAGTCATTTCAAGCGCATTTAAAATCGCTTCTTCAATTTTGGCAATGGATTTATCTAAACAGTGAGCAATTTCTACATAACTTATAAATACTTCTTTAGGGATGCCACTCATTAAGTCTCTGCCTTGCACTGCATAGTCTGCTGGCGGATTTTCTATTTCAGTCATGGCAGCACCAACTTGAATTTTTACTTGTTCCGCACTTCTTTCACCAATTAAAATATTATGTTGCCTGCGCATATATTCCTCAATATTTGAGTTAAAATCATCGCCAGCTATTCGAATTGATTTATCACAAACAATGCCACCCAAAGCAATAACAGCAATTTCCGAAGTACCACCACCAATGTCAATAATCATATTTCCTGTAGGCTCTTCAACATCAATGCCCATACCAATAGCTGCGGCCATCGGTTCATGAATCATATATACTTCTTTAGCTCCTGCATGTTCAGCACTATCTCTAACCGCACGCTTTTCAACTTCAGTAATTCCACTAGGAATACAAATTACCATTCTAAGTGAAGGTTTGAAAAATTTATTCCCAGTATTAATCATTTTTATCATCCCTTTTATCATTTCCTCAGCAGCCTGAAAATCTGCAATAACGCCATCTTTTAAAGGACGAATTGTTTTAATGTTTTCATGAGTTTTACCATGCATCATTTGAGCTTGCTTTCCTATTGCTATCACTTTTCCTGTGTTTCTGTCTTGAGCAACAATACTTGGTTGGTCAACAACAACTTTGTCATTATGAATAATAATGGTGTTAGCTGTGCCTAAATCAATGGCGAGGTCTTGTGTTAAAAAATCAAATATTCCCATATATTAAAAAGTTTTTTGTTTAGCGATTAATTTTTTTTGATAAATAATTTAACTACACCTGTTGAATTATTTGAGTTAATGTTTAAAATGTCTAATTCCTGTAAATACCATACTCATCTTGTTTTCATTACAATAGTTTATACTGTCTTTGTCCTTAATTGATCCACCTGGTTGAATTACAGCATCAATTCCTACTTTATTTGCAATTTCAACACAATCGGCGAAAGGAAAAAAAGCATCACTGGCCATGACGGAACCTTTTAAATCAAATCCAAAATTTAATGCTTTGGAAATGGCATGTTTTAATGCGTCTACACGAGAAGTTTGACCCGTTCCGCTAGCAAGTAATTGACTATTTTTCACAATTACAATTGTATTTGATTTGGTATGTTTGGCTATTTTATTAGCAAACAGTAAATCCTGTATTTGTGAATCACTTGGCGCTAATGACGTAACAGTTGTAAGGTTATTTTCGGTTTCAGTTATCAAATCTTTGTCTTGTTCAATGACGCCATTCAAGAGCGTTCTGATTAATTTAGATGGTAAAGGAACTGATTTTTGAATAAGAATAATTCGATTGTTTTTTGATTTTAATATACTTAAAGCATTTTCAGAATAAGATGGAGCAATAACAACTTCGCAAAATAATTTATTTATTTCTTCGGCAGTTTCAAAATCAATTTCAATATTTGAAATTAAAATTCCTCCAAATGCAGAAACAGGGTCTCCCACAAGTGCTGCTTGATAAGCTTCTATGACTGTATTTCTTGTTGCAACACCGCATGCATTATTATGTTTTAAAATCGCAAAAGTTGGTTCGGTTTTAAATTCAGCAATTAAATTTACAGCCGCATCTAGATCTAATAAATTATTATAGGATAATTCTTTCCCATTTAATTTTTCAAAAATGGATTCTAATTCACCATAAAAAAATCCATTTTGATGAGGGTTTTCTCCATAACGCAATGAGTTTCCTTTATGAATACTTTGTTTTAAAATTGGTAATTTTTCAGATGTGTTAAAATAATTAAAAATCAGAGCATCATAATGACTGCTCATAGCAAAAGCTTTAGCTGCATATGTTTTACGGTCTTCCAAATCCGAGAATCCTTTTTTAGATTCTAATAGTTCATTTAATGATGAATAATCATTTCTCGAAGAAATAATCACCACATCATTATAATTTTTTGCGGCAGCACGTATTAAAGAAACGCCTCCAATATCAATTTTTTCAATGATTTCCTCTTCACCAGCTCCGCTCAGTAGCGTTTCTTCAAAAGGATATAGATCTACAATTACTAAATCTATATTTGGAATTTCATGCTTCTCCATTTGAGCCACATCTGTTGATAAATCTCTACGGCCTAAGATTCCACCAAAAATTTTTGGATGCAATGTTTTAACTCTTCCACCTAATATTTCTGGATAAGATGTGATGTTCTCTACCGAATTTACTGATATGCCAAGCTTTTCTATGAATGATAAAGTTCCACCTGTGCTATAAATTGTTATTCCTAAAGAGTTTAATTTTCTGATAATGGGTTCTAAATTTTCCTTATTGTAAACAGAAATTAATGCACTATTGATTTTCTTTGAATGACTCATGAATTGTTCTAAAGTACAAATATAATCGATGATTTTGCTTCTTTTAGTTTTGTTGAAAAGTGCTGAAAAGTCTCTTAAATCAATAAATAACTACTACATTTATAAATCGATGTACTAAACCAAAACATATACTATTTTTTTATTATTTTTAAAAATGATTGAAGCGATTCATGTTATTGATAAATTTATTTTATTACAAATAAATTCATTTCATAGTGCTTTTTTAGATGTGATGATGTTTTATTTTTCGGAAACTTGGATATTTGTTCCATTTATTTTTTATTTATTTTATTATGTGTACAAAAAGATTGGTTTAAAAAAGACAGCAGTTTTAGTTATTTTTTTTAGTGTATTGATAACAATCTGCGATCAATCAGCCAACTTAACAAAGCATAAAGTTAAACGCTTTCGGCCAACACATAATTTAGAAATAAAGGATAATTTGCATCTTGTGAAAAACTATCGTGGTGGTAAATATGGTTTTTTTTCTAGTCATGCTGCAAATTCTTTTGGAATTGCCATGTTCTTTTTTTTATTATTTAGCAAACAAACCAAAGCCTTTAGATTTGTTTTTTTTATCCTTGCATTTCTTGTTTCATACTCTCGTATGTACATGGGTGTTCATTATCCTTCTGATATTTTTGTGGGTTTGATTGTGGGAGTCATATTTGGATTTTTAATGCATAAATTGTTGCAATTTTATTTTATCAAAATGCATCAGGAAATGATTTTTATTTAATAAACTAATAAAAAAAAGTTTTGATTTTAGCTTTTATATATTTCATCTTATTTTTTTTCGCTGTTAAAAAATTATCTTTTTTTAAAGATGAACAACTCACTTTTAATTTCCTTTTTGCACTTTTAATTTTTAAAGTATTTGGTTGTTTTTTATACTATTGGATTTACTTTAGTTATTATCCAGGATCATTTAAAAGTGACAGTACGTCTACGATGCATGATGCTTATATTGTTTATAGCGCTTTGCCAAATCATCCAATAGACTATTTAAAAATTATATTTGGCATTCATTCAAATGGCGAGTTGGATTCGTTATATCAAACCTATTTTAAACAAATTGAAAAATGGGGAAACAGTAATTCTGTTTCTGATTTTTTTTTAAATGACAATAGAACTTCCATACGCTTGCACGCATTTATTATGTTGTTTTCTTTTGGTAAATATGCAGTACATGCTTTTGTGATGTTGGCACTTTCGTTTATTGGACAGTTTGCTTTTTATAAAACATTCAAATCATTTTTTTACAAAAAAGAAATTTTATTTGCAATCATTATTTTTTTAACGCCATCCGTTTTATTCTGGTCTTCTGGTGTTTTAAAAGAACCTCTTGCAATATTTTTAGTAGGTATTTTTGTTTATACTTTTTTCCAAATTTTTATTCATAAACATATCAATGCGAAAATAGTGCTTGCCTTTTTAGGCTCGATTTTATTTTTTGCAGTTTTAAAACCTTATATCATCGTGTTATTTATTATCCCATTGATTTTATTTACAGTAGTCAAACGATTTGAAATACGAAAAATTACATTATTTTATATAACTTCCATTGTGTTGCTTTATGGTTTATCAAGTGTTGCTTTAAAGTTTTTATTTCACAGAGATGTGCTTCACACCATTGTTAATCGTCAGAATGATTTTGTTAATTTAAGCAAAGGAGGTATTTTTTTAACGAATACTCACAAATATGTGAGGTTAGATATCAATGATAAAAAATCCATTTTAATGTTAGATTCAATTCAATCGACTTGCAGAATAAAACCTCATACAAAATTAATGTATTGGGATGAAAAGAATCTTAATAATCTAAGGGATACCATTTTTGATTTTGATAATAAAGACTCATCCTTGTACCATTTAATTTCTATAATTCCCCCAGCAGGCTCTGCTATTAAAATAAATAGGCTTGAATACAATTTACAATCTTTTGTTACATTAATTCCACAGTCATTATTCAATGTTTTGTGTAGACCATTTTTTTATGATAGTCATTCCATCACAGAATTTATGGCATCTTTAGAGAACTTATTCATCCTAATTTTTTTTATATACTGTTTTTTAAATTCTAAAATTAAGAGAGAACATATTAATTTTTTAATCTTTTTAATGAGCATTGTGTTTTTATCTTATTTACTGATAGGCTTAACTACCACGGTAACCGGAGCAATTGTGAGG
>JBKDJY010000087.1:0-6569 GCA_046345275.1 Bacteroidota bacterium | reverse complement strand
GATATTGAGGTTGATGAATTTGCCGTTGGTGGATTAGATGCTGGCGAACAAGGCCGAAGCAAAGGAGATAAGAAATTAGTGGCTTTGATTGTAGAAAGAAAAACTGATGATAAAATAGGAAGAGTATACGCTCATAAAATCAAAGACTATAGTGCTTCGGAAATAGGACAAGTACTAGATAAACGTAGATAAAGAACAAGCGAGTATAAAAGCAGACTGTTGGTCGGCTTATAAAGCACTCTCAAAAGAATGGGACATTAATCAAGTGAAATCAGATAAGGGTAAGAATTACGAAAAACTTCATATTGTAATCATGAACTTCAAATCTTGCTTAAGAGGCATCCATCATCATTGCTCAGAAGCTCATATACAAGGATACCTAAATGAATTTTGTTATAGAACGAATCGGCGAAACCACCTGAATACAGCATTCCACAAACTAATTGATAGGATGATTAAAACAGAACCTATTAATATAAAAGAATTTGCATTTTAAACAATTAATCCTAATTATTGATTTGGTGTCCGTGTCCTGAAAATGAACTTTTGCTTACTACAGCTTTTATATGGTCCCAAGTTTCAGCGGATTTGTCGCAATAAGCACATAATAAATCTGCGTCCGGGTCTTGTCCTAGGATTTTGAGAGCAGTATTAATTTTTTCTTCGTCAAAGTCGTCTGCAATTGAAAGAGCAGAAGCAAAAGCGTCATTAATTGTCGAGCTACGTTTGCTATAAATGGAATAATCCTGAAGGTGTCGTTTTAAGTCTTTTTTTTTCATTTTCGATATTTTATTTTGTCGGTGAGTGTTGTCTTACAATGACTGCTAACGTTTTGCGGCTACCCGAAGGGCGGGACTTTTACCACAAAACTTGATTTGAAAAACTAATGTTGGATTAAACACAAAACTGTCTTTGGAACACGAAACCCCGCCTTTTGGGTAGGTGCTGTTACAAGCTGCCCTTCTTTCTGTCGTGGTTTGTCTGTCCATTGTTTGCAGTGTCTTTGTTCGTTGGCTTGGTAGCTCTTTTGCATTTTTTAGCGTTGGTCTGTGCGTTGGCAAAAAATGCAAATGTACTACCAAATGCGTTGGCTAAAATGCGTTGAATAGGTCGCCTAAATAATGTTTTAAGTTATACTTCTTTGTCGTGTCCAATGCTCGTTCAAGGCAAATGAATTTTTTGTCTGTGTGCTTTTTGAAATACTCTACTGTTTCGGCTTCTACAGTAACATCTAAGCAAATCAATGTTTCTTTTATTCCGTCTGTCGCTAATAGAATTTCGTTTTTCTTAAACTGGTCTTGTTTGTCGGCTTTGTAGTTTAGCTGAAAACCATTTTTCAGTAAAATCTCTGTCAATAATTCGTTGCGATTAAAAGCTGTTACCAATTGGGCTTCTTTGTCGGCAATGTATTTTTTAAGCAATACAATATTTTCTTCTTCTGTTTTGTCCACATCGGGAGCCCACTCAACTCTTGGGAAGTTTGATTTTACCAATTTGAAAACCTTAAAGCCTAAACCTTTTATTGCATCTTCCTTGTGTCCGTTCGTAAACAAGTCGGGCTGTTGTTTTTTCTTTTCTTCAATTATTTTTTCAACTACTCTCTTGTTGCGTTCAATGGTTATGTCGCTTATTTTTCTATATCCTGCTTTATAGGCTGCACTTTTTTCTTCAGGAATTTCAGGAAGTTGAACTAAGATAAATTTCCTATTTCCATTGTCAATTTGATTCTGTTGCATAACTGCTTGTGCAGTTGTTCCGCTACCCCCAAAAAAGTCAAGGATAATATCATTTGAATCAGGACTTGTTCCCATTTCAATTATTTTTTGAATCATCTCAACTGGTTTTGGAAAATCCATTACTTTTTTACCATCAAATAATGATTTAACCAAGAGAGTTCCTTTTTCTGTGTTATCTTCCTTGTCCCACCAAACCGACCTTGCCATTTTAGTTTTCTTACGATACTTCTCTACGATTTGAAAACCCTCATCCTCCATTTCCTTACCAGCAATATTAATATTGATATTTTCTAATGCTTTTGGTTTGCCCCATCTCCAAACGGTTTTAAAGCCTTGAGATTCTTTAGGATATAATTCTATCCAACCCTCTTTGGGTTCTAATCCAATTTCGTAAAGTCCATTTTCATCTTGGTTATTTGGGTTAATGTAAAACGGATAATAAAGATTGGGTCGGTTTTCACTATTGAATGCAATATTTCTGTTTCTTAATTCTCTAAGTTCATAGCCACTAATTGAATCCGTGAACGGAAAAACCTTATCAGGCTCGTTTAGGTCATTGATTTCAGAATCCTCTGACTTTATGTAAACCATTATATACTCGTGCATTTTTGCAACTCCTCCGTAGTCCCTGCCACGGGGATTGCTTACGACCGTAATACAGGAAATGAAATTTTGTTCTCCAAAAACTTCATCACAAAGTTTTCTCAAATGGTGTATTTCATTTTCATCAAGAGAAATGAAAATAACCCCTTCGGGTTTCAACATTGTTCTTGAGAGAAGTAGACGGCTATACATCATATTTAGCCAGTTGCTATGATAGCGACCGTCTGAATCAATATTTGTATCAATCTTAACTCCGTTTTCTGTTACACCTGTTTGTTCCCAGTATGGTTTTTTATCTTCTGTGTAATTATCGCTATAAACAAAGTCCTTTCCAGTGTTATATGGTGGGTCAATGTAAATACACTTAATCTGTTCCCTGTAACTGTCGCTTAGTAACTTTAATACTTCAAGGTTTTCTCCTTCAATTATTAAGTTCTCGCTTTCGTTTGGGTTAACGCTTCTTGCTTCATCAAACATTAAAGTTGCGTTGCTTGGTGTGTAGGCGTTTCTCTTGGCGGCACTTTTCCCGAACCACCTAAACTCGTAGCGTTCGGTTTCAGAAACGCTTGCAGGGTCAACAACCTTTTTCAGTTCATCAATATTGAGTTTGCCCTCGTTTGTAAACAAATCAGGAAAAAGATTTTTCAACTGCGTTAATCTTTCCTTGTTCCAGTCTTTGCTCAATGGCATTAAGTCGTTTATATTTTCCATTTCTTACTTTTCATTTAATGCGTTAATTGTTTTGTCCGCTTCTCTTTGGAAGTAGTGATATTCCTTAACAGGAGCTTTGTAATGAACTTCCACACCCAAGGTTTCAAAGTGTTTCATTGCACATTTTATTTTATACACTTCGCTTTCGGTTAGTGCTTTTTTATCGTTGATGTCATTTGTTCCTTTGGTTTCTATTACAAAGTAATATTCCGTTTCATCGCCTGTTTTTAAACTTTTTCGTTTCATTACTAAACCAAAATCGGGTTCGTATTCGCCTATAGGAGTTCTGATTTTATACCAACTTGGTAACTTAATGAAACACACAATGTCGGGTTGATTGTCAGATGCTTTTGCAAAATCATATTCCACATTACTGTCAATAAGCATTTTGTCAAACACTCCTCTGTTTGGCGTTTCCACATAATCTGATTTGGAAACATTTCTAACGAAGTCGTTAAAGCTGAAAGGAAAATCTTCTCCAGTTAAATGATAATCCAAGCCCCGAAGCATTTCGTCCAGTTCTATGTTGCGAATAATTCCAGCAGCCGTATGAATGTATTGCGGTGGATTTTTAATGATGTGGTCTAAATTGGTAATATTATTTACAATTTTGAAAAGCGTTGTATAGCTCAATCCTGTGTTTTCGCTTAGTTCTTCAACTAAGTCTAAAGGCGTGAATTTGGCTTTCAATCTGTAAGTTTCAGTTCCGCCAAAACTATCTTCAATTCCTTCTTCCGAAATTGTTCCAATGTTTCTGCTACTTACCTCTGCAACATAATCTGAAATAGTTATCAGGTTTATTTGTTCGGTTGCTTTTGCAATTAGATTTTCTTCATCAAAGGCAATTACATAATCTGTCTTTTTAGCCAATGATTTCCAGAAGCGTTTAAATGCTTCATCAATAGAAGTATTTGTATTGCGTTTGAAACTTACTTCGTTTTGTGGTTTACCTTTGTGTGTATGCGACATTCCTGCACCGGCAGAAGCAGTTCCGTAAATATCTTTTATCTCTTTTTGATACTGTGTTACAAAGGTTTCGTAAGTTTCGTTTGGTATAACAGTCAATTGGTTTACTCTGTCTGTATCTTCTGCATTTAATGCATCATAAACTCTTTGTCCTTGTTGGTTTACGCAAATACGCAAACCTCTTCCAATTTCCTGACGTTTACGAATTTCTGAATACGCTGTGTTGAGAGTTGCAATATTGAAAACATTGGGATTATCCCAACCAACGCCCAAAGCAGAGTGAGAAAACACAAATTCAATAGAGTTTCCAATGGTCAGCAACTCGTCTTTCTTTTGTAAAATCAGTTCGTAAATTTTCTTTTGTTCCTTTAGTCCTCCTTCATTATCTGAAAATTCGCCTTTTGCATTTTGGGCAAAATAGTAACCTTGCAATTCGTGAATTTGTTGGGCTGTTGGAACTTTGCCATCATTGTATTCGGGATAAATGGCTTTGTATTTTTCAACGAACAGGTTTTTAATCTTGGGTTCTTCGCCCATATAGTTTGAAACCTTGTCAATGAAAATCAAACTCAAAACCTTAATTCCTTTCGGATGCAATTTTTGAGATTTTGAAAAGTGGCGATGTATAAGCCACTCTAACTGTAAAGCCCAAATATTTTCAACGTTACCTGATGCTTGTTTTTCAAAAAGTTCAACGCCATTGGTAAAAGTGATGCTCCATTTTTGAGTTTTTAAACTCTTGTTGATGCGTTCAATTTTGTAATTCAAATAACTTGGGTTATTCGTTTTCTCTCCCAGATTGTCGCCAACTTTCAACCAACTTGTTTCTTCAAAAACAAATTTCCCTGCTTTCAACTTCCACGCTTTTACTTTTGCCTTTGGTTCGCTTGTCCCGTTTTGAGTTGCTGTAAGTTCAATTTTAATTGTTGCTTCATCATTTTTCTCTGTGACGGTCAAGACTTCAATTTTCTTTACTAATCCTTGTTTGTAGCTATCGTAAGGAGTTAAACGATACAATAAATTCTTAACCGTTTTGTGTGTTGCTGAATAACGAATTTTAAAAAGTGCGTCTAGTGTTTTGAAGATGGTTTTTTCTCTGTCATCTACTTTTTCGCTGTATCGCTCTTTTCTTTCTTCTGCTGAAAGTGTTTTTAAACGTTCCATCATATTGTCGCTGTCCATTCCTTCCTGTGGCTCGTCCATAAAAATGAATGGTCGAACTTTAGCAATAGCGTCAATGTAAGGAAGGTTGTTAAACAAATCTTCTCTTTGTGTTCGGTTTAAAATTCTATCGTCAGAAGAAAAAGCACCAGTCGTCATAATCATAACTTGCGGATGTTGTTCTTCAATGAAGTTGGTTACTTTGTTCAGTTTCTTGCTGTCATAGTCAAAAGCCGAAACCTTGAAGCCATAAATACTTTCTAATTGCTTTTCAAAAGTTTTGAATGTTCCTAATGTTCCTTGTCTGATTGCAATTGACGGAACAAGTATGATGAATTTTGTAAAAGCGTAATGCTTGTATAACTCGTAAATAGTTTTGATGTAAACAAGTGTTTTACCTGTTCCAGTTTCCATTTCAATGCAAAGGTCGTTGTCGGCTGAATACTTTGCCGTTTCTTCGTCAATGCCGTTTTCTTTTGCAATAGCTTTGATATTGTCGGCTAACTGCGAAGCAGTTAGGTTACAAAAATTAGAACGTATGCCCTCGATACAAGCATTGTCAAAGGTGTTTTTCTCTGTTCCGTCAAACACTTTAATAACCGCTTGAATAGCGGTGTCCTGATATTTTAAATTCTCTAATTGTAACTCCATTATTTCTTACCGTTCTTTTTGGTTAGGTATTTTATTTTGTCCTCCGCTACTTGCATTGCTTGCAATGCCAGGACTTCGTCTTGCACTTCGTAAACTAATTTGTCCGAAAGCCAAGCAATAATTACTTCATTCTTTTGGTCTTTGTAAAAGTCGGCAAGTGCTTTTACTTGCTCCTTTGTCGGCATACGCTTGTCTTGTTCAATTTTGCTCAAAATTGTCGGGTCAAGCGAAAGTTTAGCTCCAACTTCTCTAAGCAGAAGTCCTTTAGCCTCTCTCAATTCCCTAAGTATAGTTCCGATTGTTTTCAATGTGCTTTGTTTTGACTTGACAAATATTGGCAAATGTAAAAAGAATATTTTGAACCACCGTCAAAAAAGTCGGTAAATGTTTTCAACAAATTTGTCTGGGTGGTGGGTGGGCTTTGGGTGCGGTTGGGCAAAATTAAATGTGGTGTTTTTGGGTCGGCAAGAGCGTTGGCAAAACACCTCTTTTAATTTTGCGAAGCGTTGGCATTTTGTCGAGTGTTTTCTGTCGGTTTATGTTAGCACTGTCGGTCGTCCTACGCTTATGACTAACGTTTTATAACTCGTTGAATTTCAATTGCAAGTTAAGGTCGTCAGTTGTTATTTCAAACTTAGTAATTAATCTTTTCATTGCAGTAATTTTTTTTCGTTTTTGATCTACAAATTGATATTCGGTTAAAGGAACGTATGGTTTATTTTTTACAACCATGTTCCAAAT
>JBKDJY010000086.1:0-49698 GCA_046345275.1 Bacteroidota bacterium | reverse complement strand
ATATATCCTAAGATTTAGTATGGTACAACTACTTCGCTGCTGAGTAAACTCTCTATACCTGATTCTAAAACAACTTTTAGTTGGTAACGATAAATATTATTGATGTTAATTTCTTTATCGAATATTTCAAACTGATTTTTAACTATCGTTTTAAATATTCTGATAATGATAGAAGGTTATGTAGAAATTACGATCTACTCATGGAAACTTCTGAGGAAATGGTTAAACTTTCATCTATAAAATTATTATTGAATAAAATTTAAATAGGCTCTTAACGTGCGAAAATTTTATTTACTAGGAATATGAAAATTATCAATCAATAAAATCTTTAATTCTACTCAATAAATTATTAAAACCCTTCCATAGCTGCGCCGATCTTTTTTAAGAATTCAACTGTTGTGAAATGGTTATTTGTAATTAAAAAGGAACCATAATCATCAGTTCTTTTAATATTAATGTCGGGATGCTTTTGATGAAGAGTGTTATCAAAATTCTAGTCTGGCGAATAAATTTGAAAAGATGTATGAATTAGATTTTTTCTTCGGCTATTCTCCATGATCTTCTTTCGAATGAGGGTTTAAACGTATTTGGATAATCATCAAATAAAGCTGGTCCCGCATAATTGATAAAATCACCTCGCCAAGCATTATCAATAATAAGTAAAGTATTTACGTTGTTTTTTTGGCATTGATTTTTGTAAACTTCTAAGCAGCTCTTTAAATCTTTCAAGGAAATCAAATTTAAATGATCCCATTTTTTTTCATCTACATGATAAGCAATTTTTTGTTTAAATGTGCCGTATTTGAAAATAGTAAAACCAAGTGTTGTGAAGCAAATGAAATATATAAATTTATTAGAAATGGGATTTAGCATGGCAAGAAATAGATAAATCATAATTGGAATTCCTAAATATAACCGGCTATATGAATAAAATGGCCACAAAGCACCATCAGTTGATTTGTTTGTGCTAAAACCAATTAACAAGATGCAAATAAAAACCAGAAATACAATAAAATGATTCAAGGATTTTTTATATAAACAAAAGCCAAATAGCAAAAAAACAATGAGAGTAGCAGTACATGATTCTTCAACAAAAAAACCAATATGTGCAAACCGATCATCTAAATGATTAAGAGCATCTGTTAAATAATTAAAACCAAAATCTGTTTTATATTTATATATATCTGCTTCGGGATGAATTTTATAAAAATGATTTAGAAGATAATCTAAAGGTGTGCCACAAACAATTGCAAAGGCAGAGACAACATAAAACAATTTGTCTTTATAATTTAATAAAAACAAATAGAACAAAACCGGTAAGGTAACTAATAACGAATTAGGCAAAACCAAATAACCAACATATGCCAAAAAAACATTGAGTCCTATATAAATTTTATGGTGAGGGTTATGCATACTCACAATTAAAAATGTAGTAAAAAATAAACCATTTGTAAATCCCCTATTAATTGTATTCATGATGTCGTAGCCAACAGGCATACATAACATGACACATAAAACCATGATGGTAGTTTCTTTTTTGTTTTTATAAAATAAATAAAATGCCGTAAAAATAAATGGAGTTAAATAAATGAGTTGAGTTAAAATTGGCACGGCATAATAAACGGGTACACCACATTTAATTAGAGGAACCGAAAAAAAGCGTCCATCATGGTATGATAATTTTGCCCATAAAAACAAGGAACATAAAACAAACCTTCGGAATAATGTTTGGCGCCAAGCCAAATAACAATTTCATCATTATCGATATAATCAAATTTGATACTAAAAAATAAAATGAAACGATGGAGAATGATGGTTCCCAAAAACAAAAAAAAGAAGGTGTTTAATACATATTCCTTTTTTAAATGGTTATTTTTAATAACATCTAACAATCTATTTTAGCTATTCTATCTGCGTGTCTGCCACCTTCAAAAGCATTTTTAAAAAAGGAATCAATACATTTCTTTGCTTCTTCAACAGTAATAAAACGAGCGGGTAAAACTAAAATGTTAGCATCGTTGTGTAGCCTTGCTAATTCAGCAATTTCGCTATTCCAACACAAAGCTGCCCTAATGCCTGCATGTTTATTTGCAGTCATATTGATGCCGTTTCCACTACCGCACATTAAAATACCGAACTCAACTTCTTTATTGATGACTGATTTTGCAACTGAATGACCAAAATCAGGATAATCAGCCCTATCTATACTATAACAGCCTTTATCATTAATGTCAATTTTTTTTTCATTCAAGTAAGCTATCAATTGTTTTTTTAATTCAAAACCTGCATGATCGCTTCCAATTGCTATTTTCATCTTTTTTATTTCTTTAATAAAACGCGTTAATAAAATAATTTGTTATACGGAAACCGCTTGATATGCATGGCTTTAACCCTGTCGTAAATTGTTTTTTTAAAATCTTCGATATTTATTTTTTTTTGAGCGCTAATAAATAGACATTGTTCATCTAAATCTTTCATCCACGTTTTTTTCAATTCATCTAATGAAATGTTAGCCTTTGTAGAAGGCGTTAAATCATCTTCCTCTTTTTTTACAAACGTAAACGAATCGATTTTATTAAAGGCTAAAATAGTTGGTTTATCGCCAGCACCAATATCAGTAAGCGTTTGCTTAACAACATGAATATGATCTTCAAAATTTGGGTGAGAAATATCCACAACATGTATTAATAAATCTGCTTCACGAACTTCGTCTAAAGTACTTTTAAAACTCTCAACCAATTGTGTAGGAAGCTTACGAATGAACCCAACGGTGTCGCACAACAAAAAAAACAAATTCTCAATCGTTACTTTTCTAACTGTTGTATCAAGTGTGGCGAATAATTTATTTTCGGCAAACACATCACTTTTACTCAGCAGATTCATGATGGTTGATTTGCCAACATTCGTATAACCAACCAACGCTACTCGCACAAATTCACCACGGTTTTTACGTTGCGTTGCCATTTGTTTGTCAATAATCTTTAAATCATCTTGTAGTTGAGCGATTCTATCGCGCGAAATTCTTCTATCTGTTTCAATTTCTTTTTCACCAGCTCCACCACGTGTTCCTGTGCCACCTCGTTGCCTTTCTAAATGAGTCCACATGCCTGTTAAACGAGGCAATAAATACTTTTGCCTTGCAAGTTCAACCTGTGTGCGCGCATGAGCTGTGTGTGCGCGTTGACAGAATATTTCTAAAATTAAATTAGTTCTATCTAAAATTTTTACTTTTAATTCTGTTTCTAAATTTCTTTGTTGAGAGGGCGATAGCTCATCATCAAAAATAACAACGGAAGTTTTATTTTCTATAATGTATGCATTTACTTCTGCTAATTTACCCTTTCCAATAAAAGTTGACTTATCCGCTTTTTCTAATTTTTGGGTAAATGTTTTTTTTGCCACTAAACCATAAGTTTCAGCCAAAAAAGCCAATTCATCTAAATATTCAAATGATATCGCCTCGTTTTGTTTTTTATTAATCACACCAATTAGTACTGCTGTTTCAACTTCTTTTACAGTAATGGTTGGTTCTTTTTTCATTAAAGCTTAATGTAAAATCTATTTTCCTTTTAAGTCTGTTTCGATATAAGACGAAACCGCTTCAATTTGTTCAACAGATAGAACATCTTTGTATGGAGTCATAGCATTTTTACCATTTGTAATAATTTCAACAATATTGCTGTGATTTAATTGTGTAATAGATAAATCTTTGGCGCCAGACAAGCCTAATTTACCATCTCCACCATGACAAAGCGTACATTTTTCTTCAAAAATTTGCTTACCTGAAACAGCAGCTATTTTTTCGCCAGCCCTTGCACTTTTTGCTTTATAAGCTAAAGAGAATGATGCAACAATTAAAAAAAATGATAAGGATACTAATACTTTGTTTTTATTTTTATATCCAATGATTGCTAATGGGATTGATAAAAACACCAAGCTAATTTTAACAATATGATATATATTAATAGCAGGTAATTTTGCCATTAAATAAATGCCTGTTGCTAAAAACCCAAAACTCACAACAATTTCAAGAATTTTTGTTTTCTTTTTAAATTTCTCTAAAAGTTCGTTTCTATCACTTAATAATAAAATGGTTTTTACTAAATAAATAAGTGTAAATAATATTACCATTAAATTGTGCGTATGTAACATGCCTGTAGCCATTGTTTTTTATTTTAAATTTGATTTCAAAATTAACAATTAATCTTTAAATAAAAGCCATAAATTCCTCTTTATGACTTATCTATAATCTTATATTTGCTAAGAAACATAATTATAACTAATGAATTAATGAAGAGAAAAGTATTTTTTGCAATCAAGATATGTTTACTTTTTATTGGCCCTTCTCTTAGTCAAACTACCTTTAATACCAATGGGGCTCGGAATGGCACGCATACACTATATTCTTTTGTAAATTGCACGTTACATGTTGATGCCGATGTTTTGATATTAAATGCAACAATGATTGTGCAAGATGGAAAAATAATTGAGATTTCAGAAAAAGCGCAAGTGCCAAAAGAATCCGTTTTAATTGATTTGAAAGGAAAACATATTTATCCAGGCTTTATAGATTTATACAGTGATTATGGAATGCCCGACGTTAAAAAGGTTGATAATGTAGATGTGCCAAAGAAAGGAGCTTTCGGTTCAAATCAAGCCATTAGAAGTGATGTGGAAGCTTATAAGTTATTTTCTCATGATCAATCAAAAGCAGATGAACTTCGTAAACAAGGCTTTGCAAGTGTTCTTACATCACAAAAAGATGGAATTGTCCGAGGAAGTGGCGCTTTGGTTTGTTTGGCAAAAGCCAAAGAAAATGAAACAATTATTAAAGACAAAGCCGCTGCTTTTTATTCATTAAAAAAAGGAATTTCTCCACAAGACTATCCTTCATCTATAATGGGAGCAGTGGCCTTGTTGCGTCAAACATATTATGATGCAAAATGGTATAAAACAAATCAACTTAATATAGAATATAACATCACGTTAGATGCATTTAATCATTTGCAAGATCTGCCTTCAATTTTTGAAGGAGGAGATAAATATAATGATCTTCGAGGAAAAAGTATTGGAGATGAATTTAAAGTTAAATATATCATCAAAGGCGGCGGGAATGAATACCAAAGACTTTATGACATACAAAATACTTTTTTAAAATTTATAATTCCAGTTAATTTTCCAGATGCGCTTGATGTGGAAGATCCTTACGATGCTGAGCAAGCATCCCTTTCAGAATTAAAGCATTGGGAAATGGCGCCAGCTAACTTAGCCATGCTCGAAAAAAACCATGTGCAATTTTGTATCACAAGTGCTGATTTAAAAGATAAATCTGTCTTTTTAAAAAATGTAAGGAAAGCCATTAAATATGGCTTATCCGAGAAAACGGCTCTAAGAGCTTTAACTGCCAATCCAGCATCCTATATTGGTGTGCAAGATGTTGTTGGTAGTTTAAAAAAAGGGATGTTGGCTAATTTTATCATTACTTCAAAAAATATTTTTGATGACGATGCCATTATTTTTGAAACATGGAGCAACGGAATTAGGCATGAATACAACGATATCACAATTCCTAATATTTCAGGCAAGTATAAATTATTAGTAAATCAAACAACTTACACAGTTGATGTTTTTAAAGATCAAGATAATTATACTGGAAAAGTTTTATTCAGGGATAGCTCAAGGACTAAAGCAAATCTTATTTTTAAAAACAATTTACTCACTTTGAGTTTTTCAATAGATAGTACGCAAGTTATTCGGTTAACAGGTAATTATAATGAATTAACAAAAAAATTTATTGGAGAAGGCCAATTATTGGACGGCATATGGTCTCCTTTTGAAATGATAAAAAGCACGGACATTGATACCACTAAAACTAAAGTATCCATCGTAAAACCAGCAGAAAAAATAAATATTGGAAAAGTGTATTATCCATTTACTGCTTTTGGTGAGCCAGAAGAAGATAGCGATGGATTTATAAAAGACACTTGGCAAAAATTTAAAACACGATACAATGCGATTTTAATTAAAAACGCTACCATTTGGACCAATGAGCAAGATTCTATTTTACAAGATTATGATGTTTACATAACAGAAGGAAAAATAGTTCGCATCGCACCAAATATCGACGCTCCTAAAACAGCCTTTGCAAAAATAATCGATGGTAAAGGCATGCATCTTACACCAGGCATCATTGACGAACATTCACACATTGCATTATTTAGCATTAATGAAGGGGCAGATGCAAGTTCTGCTGAGGTAAGAATGGCAGATGTGATTAATCCAGACGATATCAATATTTATAGGCAGTTGGCAGGAGGTGTTACAACAGCACAATTATTGCATGGTTCGGCAAACCCCATTGGTGGACAAAGTTGTTTGATTAAATTGCGTTGGGGAAAAAATCCTGAAGAATTAAAATATGATAAGGCAGATAAATTTATAAAATTTGCTTTAGGAGAAAATGTAAAACAGTCTAATGGCCTTCATCCAAACCAAGTTCGTTTTCCTCAAACCCGCATGGGCGTTGAGCAATTGTATTATGATTACTTTACAAGAGCTGCTGCCTATAAAAAACAAGTTGATGCTTTTGAAAAACTATCACTGAAACAAATTGAAAGTGGAAAAATTCTTGCCCCACGTCGCGATTTAGACTTAGACGCTCTTGTTGAAGTGTTAAATAACAAGCGGTTCATTACTTGTCACAGTTATGTACAAAGTGAAATAAACATGTTAATGCATGTTGCTGACAGCATGAAATTTAAGGTTAATACGTTTACTCATATTTTGGAAGGATATAAAGTAGCTGATAAAATGAAGGCTCATGATGTAAATGCTTCTACGTTTTCGGATTGGTGGGCTTATAAATTAGAAGTAATGGATGCTATTCCATATAATGCGGCATTATTAACTAAATTAGGTGTTAATACAGCGATAAATTCTGATGATGCAGAAATGGGAAGACGTTTAAACCAAGAAGCTGCTAAAACAATAAAATACGGTGGTTTGACAGAAGTTCAGGCTTTGAAACTAATAACGCTTAATCCTGCAAAAATGTTACATATCAATGATAAAGTTGGAAGCATAAAAGTAGGAAAAGTAGCCGATTTAGTTTTATGGACAGATAATCCATTAAGTATTTATTCAAAAGTAAATACAACCATAATTGACGGACAAATTTATTTTAGTAAAGAGCAAGATGTTAAACTCCTTGCAGATATTAAGAAAGAACGCGCCCGAATTATTGCCAAGTTAATTATCGAAAAAAATAAAGGGGTTAAAGTAATTAAGCCAGTAGCAAAAAAACAAAATTATTTTCATTGTGATAGCCAAGAAAATGAATTATAAACTAAAGATCTAAGCAACCATTAATTGAGAAATTCTCGCGTTTTTTAATTTTTCTGAAGCATAATTTAAATCAATCCGTAAGTTTTTAGGATGCTTATCGTTACTTGGTGCATCAAACATAAAATCTACCATAATTGATTCGCAAATGCCGCGTAAGCCACGCGCACCCAATTTAAACTCAAGCGCTTTATCAACAATTAAATCCAAAACATTATCATCAAATTCTAATTTAATTCCTTCTAATTTAAACAGGTATTGATATTGTTTTATTAAAGCATTTTTAGGATCAGTTAAAATTGAGCGCAATGTTTTTTTATCCAATGGTTTTAAGTAGGTAAGAACGGGTAAACGACCAATTAGTTCTGGTATTAACCCAAAAGCTTTTAAATCTTGCGGCGACACATATTGTAAAAGTTCACTGTTATCAATCTCTTCTTTATTGATAGAAGCTGAATAACCCATTGCCTGCGTATTTAAACGTTTGGCAATTTTCTTTTCAATCCCATCAAACGCACCTCCACAAATAAATAAAATATTTTTTGTATTGACTTGTATCATTTTTGCATCTGGATGTTTTCGACCACCTTGGGGCGGAACATTTACAACAGAACCTTCTAATAATTTTAACATCGCCTGTTGAACACCTTCGCCACTCACATCGCGTGTTAAAGATGGGTTATCGCTTTTGCGGGCAATTTTATCTATTTCATCAATAAAAACGATGCCACGCTCTGCGCTAGGAACGTCATAGTCTGCAGCTTGCAATAATCGGGTTAAGATATTTTCTACATCTTCTCCAACATAACCAGCTTCTGTTAAAACAGTAGCATCAGCAATACAAAATGGAACGTTTAATAATTTAGCAATGGTGCGCGCGAGAAGGGTTTTTCCAGTACCAGTTTCTCCAACCAAGATAACATTTGACTTGTCAATTTCAATTTCTTCCTTCGTGCTAGATATATGAGCAATTCGCTTAAAATGATTATACACTGCAACACTTAATATTTTTTTCGCTTCATCTTGCCCTATCACATATTCATCCAAATGATTTTTGATAGTAGCTGGTTTCAGTATGTTTAAAGCTTGCTGAACCTTTTCGTTTCCTTTACTACCAACTTCTTCATTTACTATTTTAAAAGCTTGTGATATACAATTGTCGCAAATATGTCCCGTAATACCAGCGATTAATATTTTTGCTTCTTTTTTATCACGTCCGCAAAACGAACAAACAATTGGACCTGCTTTTGCCATGGGTATAAAATTTGGATGATAAAGATACTGAAAAAAGAAAAGCTTAGTTTAAAAAATAGCAACTGATTTTATCGCAACCACCATTTGGCATGACTTAACTTAAAATTATTTTGGTTGTTTCTTTATATTACTTAGTTAAGAAGAAAAAAACAATCAATTATTTTAAGCTTCCAATCATGTCACTAGGCTTAACCCACGCATCAAACTGTTCGTTGGTAACAAATCCCAACTCTATTGCAGCCTCTCGAAGTGTTTTATTTCCTTTATGAGCCGTTTTAGCAATTTTTGCAGATTTTTCGTAACCAATGTGTGTATTTAAAGCCGTTACTAACATGAGCGAATTCTCTAAATGTTTTTTTATTTCAATTTGATTCGCTTCAATTCCATCACTGCATTTTTCTGTAAAGGAAACGCAGGCATCTCCGATTAATCGAGCAGATTGCAAAACATTAGATGCAATTACTGGCTTAAATACATTCAATTCAAAATGTCCCATACTTCCACCAACCGTAACGGCCATGTCATTTCCAATGACTTGAGCGCAAACCATTGTTAAAGCTTCTGGTTGAGTTGGATTTACCTTGCCAGGCATAATAGATGAGCCTGGCTCGTTATCAGGAATTATTAGCTCGCCTATTCCACAGCGTGGCCCAGACGACAACATCCGAATATCGTTTGCAATTTTCATCAAAGAAACCGCCGTTCTTTTTAAGGCACCACTTAATTCAACCATGGCATCGTGCGCAGCCAAAGCTTCAAATTTGTTAGGCGCAGTAACAAAAGGGAGCCCTGTTAAGTTGGCAATTTTTTTAGCTACCAAAACATCATATCCTTTAGGCGTATTTAATCCCGTACCAACTGCTGTTCCTCCTAAAGCCAATTCTTTGACGGCGTCTAAAGCATTTTTAATAGCGCGGATGCTCATATTAATTTGCTGAACATACCCACTGAATTCTTGTCCTAATGAAAGTGGAGTTGCATCCATAAAATGCGTTCGGCCTGTCTTTATAATATTTTCAAAATTTTTCGCTTTTTTATTTAATGAATCTCTTAACTTTTCTAATCCAGGGATTGTAATTTCAACGACTTGTTTATAAGCTGCAATGTGCATGGCTGTTGGAAAAGTATCATTGCTACTTTGAGATTTGTTAACATCGTCATTGGGATGAAGCACTTTTGGCTCATCATTTAATTTGCCACCATTTAAAACATGCGCCCGATAAGCAATCACCTCATTGGCATTCATGTTGCTTTGAGTGCCTGAACCTGTTTGCCATATTACTAAAGGAAACTGATCATCAAGTTTTTTTTCCAAAATTTCATCACACACTTTTCCAATTAAATCCGATTTTTCTTTTGATAACACACCTAATTCGAAATTTGCTTGCGCTGCTGCTTTTTTTAAATAAGCAAAGGCATATATAATTTCTTTGGGCATACTGGCTTCCTGCCCTATTTTAAAGTTATTTCTGCTCCGTTCGGTTTGTGCACCCCAATAAACGTGAGCAGGTACTTTTACTTCGCCCATCGTATCTTTTTCTATTCTATATTCCATAAACTTTTTTTATCGAGCTAAATTAGTAAAAGTGCAGCAAAAAAGTATTTTTAATTTCGAAATAAATAATTTGTGATGTTGACGAAATGATTCTTGAGTTATAGATTTAATCCCGTTTGACCATTCATGAAAATCAATCATAACAATCGATTGAGTAATTAAACTGCACGTTTGCACTTTAATTTTAGAAGTTTGCTTTAAATCTCAAACAAAAAGGATAAAAATATTTGCGACTTTACGTGTATTAGATAAATAAAAATGACGATATTTGCCAACTAAATTTAAAAAAAATAGAAATGGCAGTAAAGATTAGACTACAAAGACACGGAAAGAAAGACGCAGCGTTTTTCCACGTGGTAGCAGCGGATGGTCGTGCACCTCGAGATGGAGCTTTTATAGAAAAATTAGGAACGTATAATCCTAATACCAATCCTGCAACAATTGAATTAAATTTTGAGAACACATTAAAGTGGTTACAAAATGGCGCACAGCCAACCGAAACATGTAAGGCAATTTTATCATACAAGGGTATTTTAATGAAAAAGCACTTGTTAGATGGTTTAAAAAAAGGCGCATTAACAGCTGAACAAGTTGAAGATCGTTTTACTAAATGGCAAAATGAAAAAGCTTTAAAGATTAGCACCAAAAAGGATGGCTTGATTTCTGAATCAAAAAAAGGAACTGAAGCTAAAATTAAAGCTGAAACGATTGCTAAAGAAGCAAAGGCAGCTAAGATTGCAACAAAGAATGCAGTATTAGAAAGCCCAGCGGAAACACCATCGAATACTTCAGAAACAAATGCAGAAGATGATTCAACGAAATAAAACAGAAGCATAAGTTTAATATTTTAAATAACAAAAGAACGATTCGTAACTCAAATCGTTTTTTTGTTTTTAATAATTTGGTTATGTACTGATGTTATTTTTTTTGCAATTGTTTCAGATTTTATAAATTAACATGGATTTCTTCACCGTAAAAATGAATTCATTTTAGTTTTTTGTTATATTTGTTTATTATCGTTTAATTAATTATTCAAAGATTTTTAATATGAAAAAAATATGTAATCTCTTTACTCTTGCCTCGGCATCAATTATATTAGTATTAACTTCTTGTAATGAAGGCCCTAAAAAAAATAATACCAGTGAAGAATCTAAAGGAGGAATTTTTTACGGAGGCATTATCCGTTTAAATGAAGTAGAGTCTTTTAAAACACTCAATCCAACTGCTGTTAATGAGTTAAGTAGTGCGCATATTGGTTCACAGATATTTGAAGGCTTAGTTAAATTTAGTCAAAAAGATTTGTCAACTAATTTAGCATTAGCCAAAAAGATTGAAAGTAATCAAGATCAAACTGAATGGACTTTTCATATTCGTCAAGGTGTAAAATTTCATGATGACGTTTGTTTTCCTGAAGGTAAAGGGAGATTTGTAAACGCAAAAGATGTAAAATATTGTTTCGATAGATTATGTATCTCTGACCCAAACAATTTGCAATTTGGAATCACTTTCAAAGATAGGGTTGTAGGGGCAAATGAAGCATATGAATTATCAAAAACAGGAAAAAAAATCAATGTTTCTGGAATAAAAGTTAGAAATGATTCAACAGTAGTTATTTCTCTCAGTGTGCCTTTTCCTGGATTTTTAAATATTTTAGCGATGCCAGGATGTTGGATTTATCCCAAAGAAGCAGTTGATAAATACGGTGTTGATATTCGAACACATGGTGTTGGGACTGGACCGTTTTATGTAGAAACAATTAAAGAAGGAGAAGTGGTCATCTTGAAAAAAAATAAAAATTATTATGGCGTAGATTCTTTTGGAAATAAATTACCGTATTTGGATGGTATAAAATATTCGTTTATAAATGAAAAAAAAGTGGAAGTGCTAGAGTTTAAATCCGGTAATTTGGATATGATTTACAGATTACCTGTTGAGATTTTTCACGAAATTATGGGTGATTTGGAGCATGCAAGTGAAAGAAAAATTGATTTCCAAATTTTGAATTCAACAGCTTTAAATACTGTTTATCTAGGCTTTAATTGTACGAGTCCTTTATTTAGTAAAAAAGAAGTTCGTTTAGCATTTAATTACGCCATTGACAGAAAAAAAATCGCAAATTTTACGATTCAAGGTGAGGGTGTTTCTGCAGATTATGGAATTGTGCCTTTTTTCGCTATATTCAAAAAGGACGGATATGCTTATGATCAATTAAAAGGATACACGCTTGATGTGCCAAAAGCTAAAAATTTATTGAAAATAGCAGGATATCCTGATGGAAAAGGATTTCCTTCTATCGTTTTACAAGTAAATGGTGGCGGCGGAGATAAAAATAAATTAGTAGCGGAAGTCATTCAAAAGATGTTAAAAGAAAATTTAAATATAGACATTGAAGTGTCGATTGTTCCATTGAGTGAGCATATTGAACAAATTTCTAATAATAAAGTAGATTTCTTTCGTTTAGGCTGGAGCGCTGAATATCAAGATCCTGAAACTTTTTTAACCTTGTTTTACGGAAAGCACCTCCCAAAAAATCCGTCCGAAAAAGCATTTATTAATTATTTTAGATTTAAAAATGATCGATTTGACTCATTATTTTTGGCTTCATTTAAAGAAATTAATAAAGAAAAAAGATATAAATTACTTTCTCAGGCAGAACAAATTATTTTAGATGAAGCGCCATTTATGCCGCTTTACTACGACGAAAATTTCCGTTTAGAACAATTAAATGTTCGCAATTTCCCTGAGAATGCAATGAATTTCTTTGATTTAACAGAAGTATTCTTAGTTCCAAAAGACAAAATTTCAAAAAAATAGGAATATTTTAAATTGAATTTTTTCAATAATTTGAATTTATACCTTATCAGTATTTTGAAGGCAATTTTATTTTCTTGCTTATACCAAAGAAAATATAGTTTTAAGAAATTAAGGACTGTATTTAAGAAATATAATTTAGTTTGATATTAAGTATCATTTGTTTAAAAGGGTTGATTATATAATTTAATCGTTTTACAGTCCATTTTTTTCTAAACAAATGGCATTACTGTCATATCTGCCCATACATTATAGTTTTTTTTCCTTTCTGTTCGTTTTTCTTCAAATGCAAATTTGTTCAAAAGCCATTCCCTCCTAATGTTTCCTATTTTTAAAATTTTTGGTGTATAAGTCAATAAAATAAAATGCAACAAGCTTATTATTGCTTATTTTTAAATTCTTAACCATTCAACTAATTAAATAATAAGGTGAAAGAGAAAAAAAGTTTTGCCAATGATTTCGAAATGAAAGCAACGACCTTTCATGGTTTAGAAGAAGTTTTAGCAAATGAATTATTAAAATTAGGGGCAAAAAATATTGAACCTTTTAAACGCGGCGTTGCTTTTACAGGAGATAAAGGCTTTCTGTATAAAGCTAATTTATGTTTACGAACTGCTTTGAAAGTATTGGTTCCTCTGTTTTCATTTCATGCCGATAACGAACATGAATTGTATGAAAATATTAAAAAATTTGAATGGGAATCATTTCTAGGTTGTGATGATACATTAGCCGTGAATGCAACAGTAAATTCAGAAATATTTAATCATTCATTGTATATTTCTCAAAAAACAAAAGATGCCATTTGTGATCGATTTGTGGATAAATTTTCTGTAAGGCCAGATGTAAACCTCGATAACCCAACGATTCGTATTTACATTCATGTTTTTAAAAACTTTGTAAATGTAAATTTAGATAGCAGTGGTGACAGCTTATTTAAAAGAGGTTACCGCGTCGATATCGATACCGCGCCTATAAAAGAAGTACTTGCGGCGGGGATGATTTTATTATCAAACTGGCAGCCACATTTGCCCTTAATAGATGGCATGTGTGGTAGCGGAACGCTTGGAATTGAAGCTGCATTGTATGCCAACAACATCCCTCCTGGCGTGTTTAGAGATGAATTTGGTTTTATGAAATGGCGTGATTATGATAAAGAACTTTGGGATACAATTTATACAAGTTCTATTAATCGCATTAAAGATGACCTGCCAAACATTATTTCTTCTGATATTGAAATCATTCCTCTTGAAATGGCTAAAAGAAATGCTCAAGTTGCAAAAGTTGATGATGTTATAAATTATCAGCATATTTCCTTTTTTGATTTAATGCCTACAAAACCACACGGAACCATCCTTTTAAATCCCCCATACGACGAGCGACTTAAAATGGAAAACACCAATGCATTTTATAAACAAATTGGAGATAAATTAAAAAAAGATTTTGGTGGTTGGACCTGTTGGATTATCACATCAAACATGGAAGCCATAAAGTCCATTGGCTTACATCCCAGTAAAAAAATGACTCTCTATAATGCTTCTTTAGAATGTAAATTACTGAAATATGAAATGTATTCTGGTTCTAAAAAGGCATCTAAGCAAAGAGAGCTTATAGATTAACAAATTTTTAAAGGATTATTACCAATGCGTTAACAAAGGGTTATTTTTCTAAATAAATTACTTTTGCTTTTTTTGACTTTGACTTTGTTTTGTATCATTGGGTTTTTAAAAATAACGAACAATGAACACGATCCAAGCAATGATAATTTTAAACAATGGTAAAAGAAAATATGGCACCATATTTAACGGTGAATTTGAAAACGGCGTGAGATTTATCCCGTCATTAGAAATATTTTCAGAAAATGAAAGTGATTTAACATCTTTAATTGAACATATCCCAGTCAGTGCAATATACTCCATTGATACGTTTTTAAAATAAGAGAGGTTTGAAGAAACATCTTGCCATTAAGAATATCCGAAAACCGGAGTAAAATCAGGTTTTTTTTTGAAGATTTAATAATAACAACAAGCAGTCGCTAAAGAAATTTGTGATTGGTAGTTACTGCGATATGATGTTTTTATTTCAACATGACGCATATTTACTGGCTGTTGAAAACACCAGCAATTTTTAAAGAATTTATAGAAATAAAAAAAATGAAAAGTGACATAAATGATCAGCATCAAAAAAGTGTAGCTTGTCGTTTTAATCGTTCAGTCATAAAGTTGTATATTCGTTAAAAATATAACTGTGCTCTTGAGAGCGTTTTATTTTTTAAATTATTCATGAATTCACATTACAATATCATCATTGTAGCTGGCGGAGTGGGAACTCGCATGCAATCTCAATTACCAAAACAATTTATTGAAGTGAAAGGGAAACCCATCATTATTCATACCATCGAAAAATTTTTAGAGTTTGATGAATTTATAAACATCATTGTAAGCGTTCATAAAGACTATATTGCTGATGCTAATTTTATGTTTGCCGAACATTTTCCAAATAAAAAAATTCAGATTGTTGTTGGCGGTGATTCTAGGTTTCAGTCAGTGAAAAACGGATTAAACTGCTTAACCAACCCTCATGACATTGTCGGAATTCATGATGCCGCTCGTCCATTTGTTTCCATCAGCACCATTAAAAACTGTTTTGAAACCGCATCAAAAAAAGGAAACGCAATTCCAGTCATCCATGTATCGGAAAGTTTAAGACTGGTAACCAATGGCATTAATAAATCTGTGAGCAGAGATGATTATAAGATTGTTCAAACCCCTCAATGTTTCTTGGTTTCAACTATTCAAAAAGCTTTTAAACAATCTTTTTCTCCTTTTTTTACAGATGATGCTTCTGTTTTAGAAAGCATCGATGAGCCTATTTATTTAGTGGAAGGTAATCCTGAAAACATTAAGATCACATCGCCAAGCGATTTAAAATACGCCAACATATACTTGTCATGAATACCGAAGACATAGCCGAAGCTTTTGAAATAACGTCAAAACTCATGGAGTTGCATAACGAAAATTCGTTTAAAGTGAAATCCATGGCTAGTGCAGCATACAGGCTTAGTAAAACTCGCATTGATCTGAATCACAAATCCATTGAAGAACTAACTCAAATAGAAGGAATTGGCAAAAGCTTGGCCGAAAAAATAATTGATTTAAATACCAGAGGAACCACCAAAGAATTAGAAGAACTAATTTTAAAAACACCAAAAGGTGTCATAGAAATGCTAGGTGTAAAAGGAATTGGTCCCAAAAAGGTAAGGCAATTGTGGTTAGAATTAGAATTGGAAAGCGTGACGGAATTGTTATATGCTTGCCACGAAAATAGATTGGTAACTTTAAAAGGATTTGGCGAAAAAACACAACAAGCCATTATTAAAAATATTGAATTTCAAAAAAACAATGCTGGGAAATTTCATTTTTCCTATGCCGAAAAAATTGCTAAGCCAATTATTGACGAACTATTGAAACAAACTGATTTTGTGTCTTTAACTGGTGCCATTTACAGAAAATGTGAAATAATTGATGAAATAGATATTTTAGTAGGAGATGAATCCATCAACTTAGATGATTATCATTCGGAAAATATTCCAATCAATTTTATTCAAGTTCATGAAAGTATTTTTTATAAAACTTTAGTTGAAACATCTTCAACTAAAGAGCATTTATCAGGCATTCAATTTCAGAATCTTGACATAAAAAAATATAATTCGGAAAAAGATATTTACGACCATTTAAATATTCAATATTGCGAACCGGAAATACGAGAAGGAATATTTGAATTGGAAAAAGCAAAATTAAAAATGCTACCAAGACTGATTGAATTAACTGACTTAAAAGGAATTTTGCATAACCACACTTCCTATAGCGATGGATTAAATACATTAGAAGAAATGGCGATTTATGCCAAACAATTGGGATACGAATATTTGGGTATTTGCGATCATAGCAAAAGTGCAAGCTATGCGGGCGGTTTAAAAGCAGAGGACATCATATTGCAACACAACGACATTGATCATTTAAACAAGCAATTATTTCCATTCAAAATTTTTAAAGGGATTGAAAGTGATATTTTAGGAAATGGGGATTTAGACTACGATGATGACATCTTAAAATCCTTTGACTTTATCGTTGCCTCTATTCATTCTAATTTAAAAATGGACGAGGAACGTGCTACCAATAGGTTGATCAAAGCAATTGAAAATCCATACACAACTATTTTAGGACATCCAACTGGGCGCTTATTATTAGGAAGGCCAGGTTATCCCATTGATCATAAAAAAATTATTGATGCCTGTGCAGCAAATCATGTTGTGATTGAATTAAATGCACATCCTTATCGTTTGGATATTGATTGGCGTTGGATTCCGTATTGTTTAGAAAAAGGGGTTTTGATTTCTATTAATCCGGATGCCCATCAATTGAAAGGATATCATGATATGTACTATGGAACTTTAGTGGCTCGTAAAGGGCTTTTAAGCATAGAACACTGTTTAAATACCTTAAATCTTAAAGAATTTGAATATTACCTTGCAACGAAAAATAGGATTTAAAACTTTAATATAATGACAATTCTTAATTCAATCGCATCATGGTTCATGAAAAAGCGCATGCACCAAATTGAATTGTTTATGAAATACCCTCATGAAGTTCAAAATGAATGGTTATTAAATTTAATTGATACTGCAAAAAATACGGAGTTCGGAAAAAAGCATGATTTTAAAAACATTACAAACTCAGAACAATTTAAATCAATTCCACTTCAAGATTATGAATCGCTAAAGCCGCTTATTGAACGCACACGCAGAGGGGAACAAAATTTACTTTGGAATACCGAGATCAAATGGTTTGCTAAAAGTAGTGGCACAACTGATAAAAGTAAATACATTCCCGTTAGTAAAGAATTTTTAAACGGCTGTCACTACAACGGTGGCAGAGATATGATTACTTTTCAATGCATTAATAACCCCGAAACAAAATTATTTACTGGAAAAAATTTAGCCTTAGGAGGAAGTTATAAAACAGATAGTTTTGGAGATTACAATTCCTTCCATGGAGATGTGAGTGCCATTATTATTCAAAATTTACCGATGTGGGCCGAATACTTTAGATCACCAGATGTCAACATCGCTTTAATGGATAATTGGAATGAAAAACTAGAAAAAATTGCACAAAGCATGGCGTATGAAAATGTGACAAGTTTAGCGGGTGTTCCAAGCTGGATGCTTGTTTTAATAAAGCGCATTTTAGAAATCAGAAATGCCAAAACATTAAAAGATGTGTGGCCAAATTTAGAAGTCTATTTTCACGGCGGAGTTAGTTTTACACCTTATCAAAATTTATTTGAAAATTTATTTGAAAATTCAAAAGTTAACTACATTCAGTTATACAGCGCTTCCGAAGGTTTTTTTGGAATACAAGATGAAAAAGAAACCCATGAAATGTTGTTGATGCTAGATTATGGAATATACTATGAATTTATTTTAGTAAACGACTTAAAAGAATCAAACCCTAAAACATTTAATTTATCAGAAGTTCAATTAAATAAAAACTACGCTCTGCTAATTACCACCAACTCTGGTTTGTGGCGTTATCAAATAGGAGATACCATTCAGTTTACAAATTTATCGCCTTACCGTTTTATAATTACAGGAAGAACCAAACAATACCTCAATGTTTTTGGTGAAGAACTAATGATTCATAACACCGAACAAGCCATTAAAACTGCTTGCGAAAAAACCAAAACTCATATAATTGATTATACCGTAGCCCCAATTTTTATGAATAATCAGTCTGGTTCACATGAATGGTTGATTGAGTTTGAAAATGAACCTGAACACTTAGATTATTTTATTAAAATTTTAGACGATAATTTAAAAGCAAAAAATTCTGATTATGAAGCCAAACGTTTTAATAATTATGTTTTGAAATTGCCCACCATTACCTCTTTACCCAAAGGTACTTTTTATAAGTGGTTAAAAATAAATAATAAACTTGGCGGACAATTTAAAGTCCCACGCCTAAATAACAGTAGGAAAATTGCCGATGAAATTTTATTAAGTGTAAAAAATTAAACCCATTTAAGTTTCCTATTACTTAAAACTCATATTGTAATATGATTTGAATCATTTAGTTTTTGTGATTTATTTATAGGTCTAAATTTTTTATTGTTATGAAATACCTGTCTAATCATTTGTGTTGGCAGTTGAGGCAAACAGGGCTATTTCATGATTCTAAATTCATTCGGCAAGTAGTTATTAAATCTATTTCCCAATTGCTTTATCCAGCCCAATCCTAAACTTTTATAACGTACTAAAATCCATCCTTGATCACAATCAATTTTTAAGTTTTCTTTTTTTAGAAAACGGATGGCCTCCGCCTTATTAATTTCATAAACTTTAATAGATTTATTTTTATGAATACTTAGTGCTAAATCATGATTTGGAATCAATTCATTTTTTATTAAACTACCAATAGTTGTTCCAACTTTTTTTAAATACAAATGATTGTAATTACTAATAAAATCAATAGTTAGCTGATTCGTTAATAAATAATCGTTTTTAAATTTAATGACAGCATGTTCATCTATTTTGTCAACCCACATTGAAAGTGTTTCTTTTTCTTTAGGTTTAATATCAGAAAACAATTCATTCCTATTTTTTTTCGTAAAACGATTTTTTTTGTCATCACTTTTCTTAATAAATAACGAACAAAAAAATCCTTCTGATTCTGTTTTATCAGGATAAAAACGATAACCAAAAGCATTTGTTTTTGTTTCAACAATGCCCCAATCTTTTTTAATTGGTATTTGAATACTTTCTAAATTAAATTCTTCGATTAACCAATCCGCAATGTTTTCATTTTCTTGTTCGGAGTATGAACAAGTTGAATAAAGCAGTACGCCATTATTTGACAAACTACCAACTAAGTCCGCCAAAATTCTTTTCTGACGCTGTGCGCATAGATTTACATGATCAATGCTCCACTCTTCAACGGCATCATGTTGTTTTCTAAATAAGCCAGAGCCACTGCAAGGTGCGTCAACCAAAATAATATCAAAAGTATTTTCAATGACATTAAATGCTGAAGGATCATTATTTGTAACAACTAAATTATGAGTTCCCCATTTAACCAAATTTTGAGACAAAACCTCAACCCTTGGTTTCGATATTTCATTGGCTACTAAAACGCTTTCTGAATTAAGTAATGAGTTTAATAAGGTGCTTTTTCCTCCAGGTGCAGCACAACTATCCAATGCAATTAATTGCTTCGAAAAATCTACACAACTTAATAAAGCATGTTCAATAAACATAGAAGCCGCCTCTTGCACATAATAACAACCAGCTTGAAAGAATATATCATGTGTAAAATTAGGCCGCTCATTCAAATAAAATCCATGTTTATTCCACAAAACTGGATGTGTTAAATCAAAATTTAATGGCGTTGGTTTAAGTGGGTTTATTCTAATACTTGTGGGAGGCTCATTTTGATGCGCTTTGACAAAAGCATCATTTTCAAATCCACAACACTCAGAAATTGAATTCAAAAACAACGAGGGTATTTCCAACATAATGATTCAAATGTAACAAAGAAATATTATTTTTACTTGTGTTCGAAAAAAAACAAATAAGTAAAATTACAAATCCAGAAATGGCATTACTTAAAATGCAAAACTGGTGCGCTTATCAAGAACGCTGTCAGCAAGAGTCTCGAAATAAATTATATGAATTTGGGCTTTGGCCTGATGCTGTTGAAAATATTATTAGTCAATTAATTGAATCTAATTTTTTAAATGAAGAACGTTTTGCGATACAATTTGTTCATGGAAAACACTTCATTAAAAAATGGGGGCGGATAAAAATTAAAATTGAACTAAAGAAAAAAAAAATAAGCGATTATTGTATTAAAAAAGCGATTGAGCAAATTGACGAAACGGAATATTTAAAAACATTAAAAAAATTAATGGAAAATAAACAAAACTTAACTAACGAAAGAAACGCTGTGAAGTTAAAATTGAAAGTTTTAAATTATGCGCTCAGTAAAGGTTATGAAAGAGATTTGGTATTTGACATTTTGAATGAATAAAAATATAATGGCTTTTTTGTATGTCCTAAATAAATAATTCACTTGCAATTTTATCTGCAAATAATTTTCCTTCAGTTGTTAAAACATATTTATTATCCTTTAAAATGATTGAGTCTGTAAGAAGATATTTATTGATTTTAGTTTCGAACGCTTTTACAATTTCTGAATCAAATTTACTTTTTAGATACACTTCATCTATTCCCCAAATTGTTCTTAATGATGTTAAGACATATTCATTAAACTGATTTTCTTTTGTTAGTTCTTCTTTTTCAAAATATTTTTGATTTTTACTTGATATATTTTTGATATATAAATTGTTATTCGCTATGTTCCATTGCCTTGAAACACCATTAAAAGAATGTGCCGAAGGGCCAAAGCCAATATATTCAATTCCTTTCCAATAATTGGAATTGTGTTTACTAAAAAAATCTTCCTTACCAAAATTGGAAATTTCATAATGAATGAAATCTTTTTTTTCGAGGCGATGAATCATTTCCAAAAACAGCTCTGAACTTTTTTCGTTGTCAATCGGCATTTCTTTTTTTTCTTTTAAGTCATTGCCCAATTTTGTTTTTTCTTCAATGGTTAAATTGTAACTCGAAATATGTTTTACGCCTAAAGCAATTGTTTGGTCTAATGTTCTTTTCCAATTAGCCAAATTACCAAACTTTGAGCCATAAATTAAATCAACCGAAATATTTTCAAAGCCTTTATCTTGGGATCGTTTTACAGACATTTCATTGTCGTTGGCTTTGTGAGCTCTATTCATCCAAACTAATTCTTCATCATTAAAACTTTGTAAACCAATACTTAATCTATTTATTTCTAATCGTTTTAATTCTTTAAGTTTTTCAAGGGTTAAATCATCTGGGTTTGCTTCTAAGGTAATTTCTGCATTTGATGATATGTCGTAATTTTTGTATAATTTTTCTAAAATGCTAAACAATTCTTTTTCGGATAATAAGCTTGGTGTTCCTCCTCCAAAATAAATTGTTTCAATGGATTTATTTTTTAAATAAGTATTTCTTAAATCCATTTCCTGCAAAATAGATTCCACGAGACTAGATTTTAATTTTAAGGAAGTAGAAAAATGAAAATCGCAATAATTACATGCTTGCTTACAAAAGGGAATATGGAGATAGATGCCGCTCAATAGATTTAAATAAAAAACAAATTTTACGATTTATTTAAAGAAAACAAATTCATTTCTTGAAGATTCCAATCGATGGGCATTTTATTCTTAGAAATCAAAAAATGATTGCATTTAGAAAAATGTTTACAGCCAAAGAATCCTCCTCTGGCTAATGGAGAAGGATGAGCTGCATCTAAAATATAATGTTTTGAACAATTGATGAGTTCAGTTTTTGATTTGGCATAATTTCCCCATAATAAAAAAACAACATTTTCAGAATTTTCTGAAATAAATTTTATACAGGCATCTGTAAAAGTTTCCCAACCCTTTTTTTGATGACTTCCTGGCCATCCTTCCCTTACAGTTAATATTGCATTTAACAATAAAACGCCTTGCATTGCCCAGTTGCTGAGATTTCCGTGCTTTGGAATTTGAATGTTTAAATCAGATTTTAATTCTTTATAAATATTTATTAAGGACGGTGGCGGTTTTATGCCATGGTTTACTGAAAAACTCAAGCCATGCGCTTGGTTTATTTTATGATAAGGATCTTGTCCAATAATAACCACCTTTATTTGATTAAGAGGCGTTAATTCAAAGGCTTTGAAAACCTCACTTTCTTTTGGAAAAATGTTAAAATTAAGCCGCTCAGCTTTTAAAAAAGCTTCTAAATTAATATAATAGGATTTATTTTGTTCGATTTTAAGAAATTGTTCCCAGCTCATTCATTAACATATTTTTTTAGTTTACTTAAAAAAGTATTTCATGTTTTTTTGTTATATGGCAATTTATCATACATTTGCTATACTATTAATTAAAAATATTATTGTTATGAAAAAATTTGTTTTACTGTTAATGTTGTCAATTACATTTTCTGTAATTGTTTCTTCTTGCAAATCTCACGAAAAATGTCCAGCTTACACCAAAGCTAATACAACAAATTCTGCAAAAAAATCAATTTAATTTCTCATGCATTGGCATAAGTTAAATGATATCAATCAGTTGACTGAAATTATGTTAATTTCCAACAAACATTCAGCTGAAAATTTAGCTGTTTTGTTATTTAAACACAGTACCCGTTGTTCAATCAGTGCTTTAGCACTTAACCGATTAGAGAGCAAATGGACAGATGATAAAAGGTGTCCTGCCTATTATTTGGATTTATTAAATCATAGAGATATTTCTAGTGAAATTTCATCCTTGTTTAACGTTGAGCACGCATCACCACAAGTTTTACTAATTAAAAACGGAAAGTGTTTTTATTCCGCATCACACACTGATATTTCCACAAATCATATTTTAGAAGCTATATCCACGCAAACTCAATAGTTTGTTTCAAATCAGGATGCAAGCTTTTTGCCACAGGACAGGTTAAGGCAGCATGTTCGTATATTTTTTTTTCCTTATCCGTAAAATCTTTTTTTGGAAAGATCAACTTTATCTGAATTTCTCCTATTCGCCTTGGGTCTGTTATCATTACTTTTGTAACTTCTGCAATAGTTCCATCTATTGAAGTTATTCCTTCTTTCAAAGAAACAATTCCCATAATTGACATCATGCAGCTTGCTAATGCCGACGCCACTAAATCTGTTGGGGAAAATGCTTCTCCTTTACCATGATTGTCCTTTGGCGCATCAGTTAATATAATTTTATTTGATTGCAAATGAATTGCCTCAGTTCTCAATTCACCTTGATATGTAACATTAATTTTAGTCATTGTAAAATTTTTATAAATTTCATTGATTTTCTTTGCGAAATCTAAGTTTCAAATAAAAAACAAATTAACCAAAAATAAAAATTATACCTACTTTTGTCTTTGCATGTCAATTAAATTATCATATTCTTTCATTATCGCATTTTTATGTCAACTTGCCTATTCTCAGAGCACAGAACAAGCAGTTGCAAGTGGTAATGATGTTAATGTGCTCTACCGTAATGAACTTTCATTTGGCGTTTTTGCACACAGTCGTGGATTTGGAATAAACATGATGCGCGCTAAACACATTACAGGGACTCGAAAACGTCTGTTCGAAATTGAAGCCTTAAATCTAAATCATCCCAAAGAAATTAAAGTTTCAAACCAATCAGATAATTCAAAAAGATTTATTTATGGAAAACTAAATAGTGTGCTTTTGTTTAGACTGGGTGTTGGCTATCAAACCACTATTTTTAAAAGGGCTGACAGAAAATCTGTTGAAATTCGTTCATCGTATTATCTGGGTGGTAATCTTAGTTTTGCTAAACCAAATTACATATTAGTATACCGTCAAAATTTATTCGGTACTAAATATCAAGAATCCGTTAAATATGATCCAACAAAATATTCCATTGATAGCATTTCTGGAAAAGGATCACTGACAGACGGACTTTTCCAAACAAAAATTTATCCTGGTTTTTATGCTAAAGCAAACTTAAGTTTTGAATATGCTCCTTTTTCTAACAAAGTGAAGGCGATTGAAACTGGGATTATTTTCGACTACTATCCAAAGGCATTGCCAATAATGGCGCGTAATCCTGCCGAAAATTTTATTCTTACTTTGTATGTAGGATTCGTGTTTGGAAAAAAATGGTTTTAAAAAAATGGAAGAATCTCAAGTGAAAGAATTATTAAGTAAACCTCGCAAACCAGATTGGTTGCGAGTAAAATTACCTATTGGAGAGGATTATTTAAAAGTTAGAAAAATAGTATCTGAACATAAATTACATACCATTTGCGAAAGTGGAAACTGTCCAAATATGGGAGAATGCTGGGGTGCGGGCACAGCAACGTTTATGATTTTAGGTAATATATGTACCCGTTCTTGTGGATTTTGCGCTGTTTCAACTGGCAAACCTAAGCCAGCAGATTGGGATGAGCCCAAGCGTGTTGCCAACTCCGTTAAATTAATGGGTGTTAAACACTGCGTGATAACATCGGTTGATAGGGATGATTTAAAGGATGGGGGATCTATCATTTGGGCCGAGACAATCAAGGCCATTAGAGAGATAAGTCCAGCTACAAAATTTGAATGTTTAATTCCTGACTTTGCAGGAAAGTGGGAAAATTTGCAACGGATAATTGATGTGAAGCCTGATATTGTTTCTCATAACATGGAAACCGTTAGAAGATTAACCGCACAAGTTAGAATTCAAGCAAAATATGACCGAAGTTTAGAAGTTTTAAAAAGATTGCATGAAGCTGGGCTAAGAACTAAATCAGGCATTATGGTTGGGTTAGGGGAGACGGAAGAGGAATTAATAGAAACAATCAATGATTTATCATCAGTAAAATGCGATGTCATCACCATTGGACAATATCTTCAACCAACGCCAAAGCATTTACCAGTAGCCCGTTTTGTTCATCCAGACGAATTTAAAAAGTGGAAAGAATTTTCTTTATCAAAAGGATTTAAGTATGTTGAAAGCGGTGCTTTGGTTCGTTCATCTTATCATGCTGAAAAACATGTTTTTTAAAAAAGATTAAATCTCCTTTAATTTTTTTATTGACTATTAATTTTTTTATTTTTTCTTATTGCTTACAGTAAGTGCTTTTAAGTTACGCATAAAGTCAAAAAAGGTTAATATCTTATGATTTTTTCAAAAGATGTTGTTTAAAAATTAAATTATTTTTATTCACTTTTAAATTAAACCATTGGCAAATCCTTTAAAAAAACTTGCTTCACAAACCGCCATTTATGGTTTAGGAAGTGTTTTGCCAAGGTTTATAAATTATGCATTTTCTTTTGTACTAACTTATATTTTTAAAGAGCCCGCTCAATTAGCTCCAAATGCTGAGTTTTTTGCCTATATCAGTTTTTTAAATATAATTTTTCTTTACGGGATGGAAACTGCTTTCTTCAATTTTTATAATAAAGCAGAAGAGAAAGATAAAGTTTATTCAACTGCATTAATTTCAATATTGGCAAGCACCCTTGTTTTTACTTTGACAATCCTCATTTTTTCAAATTCAATTTCTGAATTAATCAGAGAACCTAATCACAGTGACTATGTTGTATGGTGCATATTAATCGTAGCATCTGATGCTGTCATGCAGATTCCATATGCAAGGTTAAGACAAAAAAATAATGCCAAAAAATTTGCCACCATCAAATTAATAACAGTCATTAATACCATAGGAATAAATATTTTTTTCTTTATCATTTGTAAAAAAGCTTTTGAAAATGGAGAATCTACGTTTATAGCAAATCTTTATAACCCTTCAATAGGAATAGGTTACGCCTTCATAGCACAATTACTGGCTAACATCTTAAGCATAGGATTACTCGCTAAAGAATATCAAAATGTTGAATATGTTTTTGATTTTGAACTTTGGAAAAAGATGTTCTTTTATGCATGGCCACTCATTATTTTAGGATTGGCAGGAATGGTTAATGAAACATTCGACCGTATTATTTTAAAATATATTTTACCAACTGGTGATGGAAGCTATCAAATTGGCGTTTATAGTAATTGTTATAAGATAGCAATGCTGATGAGTATATTCATACAAGCCTTTAAATTTGCGGCTGAGCCATTTTTTTTTACCAATGCCCATGAAAAAAATTCAAAAAAACTCAATGCAATTGTAATGAAATATTTTATTATTTTTTGTTTGTTTTTGTTTTTAGGAACCATGATGAACTTACCGTGGATTCAATTTGCCATTAGTTTTAAATATAGAATAGGCTTGGCAGTTGTTCCAATTTTATTAATGGCTAATTTGTGTCTTGGCGTATATTTTAACTTATCCATTTGGTATAAATTAACTGGGCAGACAAAATTTGGTGCAGGTATTACGATAGTTGGTGCAATCATTACTTTAGGCGTCAACTTTCTCTTTATTCCAAAGTACGGCTATATGGCTTGCGCCTGGTCTACTTTCGCTTCTTATGGCGTCATGATGATTCTTTCATATATGATGGGACAAAAACACTACCCGATAAAATATAATTTAAGAAGTATTTTTGTTTTTACTTTTTTAGCTTTAGGCTTGTATTTTTTATCTCTTACGTATTCTAATTTAAGCAATGAAATAGTAAAATTAGTTTTAAACAATACATTATTTGCCTTTTTTGCTTTCGTTTTTTATAAATTAGAATATGAAAATTTAAAAAAAATAAAACATATTGATTATGAAAATTAATGTTGTAAATAAATCGAAACACGCTTTACCAAACTATGCTACTGAATTTTCGGCTGGCTTAGATCTAAGGGCAAATATTGATTCACCTATTGAACTTAAACCTTTGGATAGACAATTGATCCCGACAGGCTTGTTTATTGAATTAAATAAAGGATATGAAGCGCAGATCAGACCAAGAAGTGGTTTAGCTTTTAAAAATGGAATCACTGTTTTAAATGCTCCAGGCACTATTGATGCAGATTATCGAGGAGAGATAAAAGTATTATTGGTAAATTTATCTGATGCTACTTTTATCATCAATGACGGTGAAAGAATTGCACAAATGATCATTTCTAAACACGAACAAATTATTTGGGAAGAAGTCCAGACAATCTCTGAAACACCAAGAGGTAAAGGAGGTTTTGGACATACTGGAACAAAATAATTTACTCATCTTTGAAATAATTTAATTTTTGTAAATCAATTAATTGTGTATTTTGATAATAAAAATTAATCACGTCAACATATTTGTAGCCTAATTTCGCCATACACATCGCTCCTTCTTGACACATTCCCACGCCATGTCCAAATCCTCTTCCTTTAAAAATCAAAGAATCTCCATGAGGAATTATGGTAAAGAACGTTGATTTTAGCTGCAAATCAGCCCTTACATTTTTTAAAGGGACTTTTATATTATTTGCTTCTATAAATGATTTTCTATTTTCTTGTTTAAAAGTAATGGCTAACCAACGAGCATTACTATCTTGAATTGGATAATTGTGTTTTAATTTTAGATACGAAAGCCAATCTTCTTTTGACATTTTTCGCTCCCATTTAGCATTTGGCATTTTATTACTAAAGCTATCTCTTACGCTTCTTAAGTAAGATAATTTACTTCCCCAAACATCTTCTGAATTAGCCGTTTGACCACCACTGTTACTATGGAATGCTGCGTCTATCAAATTTAAATTATCATCAACCACAACTTTATCATTTGTTTCAAAAACTGCCTTCATGATATCTAATTCAGTTGTTCGTCCAAAATAAGCTTGGCAATGAGTATGATCACAAAGGCTATAACCTTCTGCTACGTGCTTTTGAATATGAGACAAAGCAAATGTCCTTGCCAAAATAGCTTGAACTTTATAAAACTCTTGATGAGATCTTTTTCCTGATTCTGCTTGAACAACACCAGCAATATAATTATTCAATTCTACTGAATTGATGCATTTTAAAAATCCTGCTTCAGTATCAATAACTAAATTGTCTGAATAAAAACGAGCCTTTCTATCGGGAGAAAACAGTTTAAATCTAAAACCCTTGACAGCGTCCGAACTTGAAATTTTTACTTGTTTAAATTTTCCTAAAGAGTTTTCAAAAGTTTTTATTTCAACGGAATCGTTATTATAAATAAATTTAATAATTGGAAATTTTGAAGTGTTAATTATTTCGTTGCCATCGGCCCATACCTTATAAACTCCTTGTTCGGAACTAAAAATAAATGATTGAATTTTTGATTGAGAAAATATCTTTATATAAATTGTTTCTTCATTTACAAAATTTTTTAAAATAGTGGCATCTCTTGATGATTGCCAGTTAGCAAACAACATTAATGTTAAACAAAGTATAAAGTTATTTTTTAGCATTTATATATTTATACATTAGTTCAGCTGCTTTTTTTGAAGCGCCACTATTGCCCAATAATTCAATCAATCTATCATAATCTTCTAATAGTTGTTTTTGATAGTTAGGATCCAAAATTAGTTTTAATTCATTTTTTAATTTTTCACTTGTAAATTCTGATTGAATTAATTCTTTAACAATTGGTTTATCTAATATCAAATTTGGTAACGAAATATATTTTAATCGATTTCCAACAACCATCCGCGCAATGGCATAAGAAATCGCCCCTCCTTTATAACAGACAACCTGAGGTAATTTAAATAAAGCACTTTCTAAAGTTGAAGTTCCTGATTTGATAATGCCTGCATCTGCATGCTGCATGAGCGCATAGGTTTTATTGAAAACAACTTTTAATCCCATTTCAATGGCGCTATTGTACGCCTCTTTAGGTATATTATTTGTACCAGCAATAACAAATTGATATGGTAAAAAATCATTAACTACCTTTAGCATAATTGAAAACATGCGTTCTATCTCTTGCATTCTACTTCCAGGTAATACCGCAATGATTGGTCGATTATCTAAATTATTTTCTGCAATAAATGAAGTCTTGCTTGGCAATTTATTTTTTTCTTGTTCAATGGCGTCTAACAAGGGATGACCCGCGTAATCTACATCATAATGGTGTTTTTTATAAACTTCAACTTCAAAAGGAAGAATCACAAACATTTTGTCCACACTTCTCTTTATTATTTCAACGCGATTTTCTTTCCAAGCCCAAATGGTTGGCGATATGTAATAAATTACCATTATGCCTTGCTTTTTCGCCCAATCTGCAATTCGTAAATTAAACCCTGGATAATCTACAAGCAATAAAACATCAGGTTTATATTCTAAAATATCCTTTTTGCAGTATGCAATATTTTTAAAGATAGTGCGGATATTTTTTATCACCTCAACAAATCCCATAAATGCGAGATCTTTAATATGCTTGCGAGGTTCTTGTTTAGTAACTAACTGCATTAAATCGCCTCCCCAAAATCGAAATTGAATGGTGGTGTCAATTACTAATAACTCTTTCATTAAATTAGATGCATGCAAATCTCCTGATTGCTCACCTGCTAACACGTAGTATTTCATTTTATAAATAACATTCTCAATGTAATTGGCTTCAGTAAATGCCGTATTAGTTTTTTTAGAAAAGATAAAATTCTTACAGTAAGGATATGTAAAGCACAACGCCTAGATACGCAAACGTAGAAAACATAATACCCTTGCTAATTCCGTATGCTTTTTTATTTAACAACAGATAAAATACCACTAAATTAATAGCAACACAAACCATAGAAATTTCTTGAAATGTATTAGCTCCTCTTAGGTAACGAATAAAACCATAAGGGAAATTTAATTGGCTGTGAAAAAATAACCAATAAGAAAAAAAACTAAAAGGTGGCAAAATAATGCCAACCAATATTCCGATCCAAATTTTATCTATTTTATCTAACATGATTACAAAATATTTTTTAAGTGATTAATATAATTATGCGCTGTCAAATCATGTAGTGTTGGCACAATGGAAGCATACCCATTTTGTAGCGCCCATTCATCTGTATCTTCAGCCTCTGGTTCAAAATTAATAAATTTTCCAGTTAACCAATAGTATGGATTTCCATGTGGATCATGCCTTTCATCAAATTCTTCAACCCAGTTTGATTTAGCCTGTCTGCAAACTTTTAGGCCTTTTATTTCTTTAAAAGTTAGTTTAGGGAAGTTCACGTTTAAACAGACGCCATCAGGCAATTTATCTGCTAATACGGATGAAATTATTTTATCTATGTAATGAGTTGTTCCGCTAAAATCTGCATGAGGAGAATAATCACATAAACTAAATCCAATTGCAGAGGTTCCTTCAAGCGATCCTTCAATGGCCGCGCTCATCGTGCCAGAGTAAATGACATTAATGGAACTATTACTGCCATGATTAATGCCTGATAAAACCAAATCTGGCTTACGAGGTAATAATTTATTTACAGCCATTTTTACGCAATCCACAGGCGTTCCACTGCAATTATATTCTAATAAAGCACCTTTATGGTATTGAGATTTTTGAAGACGTAAGTTGGAATTAATTGTGATGGCATGTCCCATTCCAGATTGAGGTTTATCTGGCGCAATGATATAAACATCGCCAAATTTCATTGCAATATTTGATAAGTGCAAAATTCCATTTGCATTTATCCCATCATCGTTAGTAACTAAAATTAAGGGTTTCTCTGCCATCGTAGTAAAGTTATTCTTTTTTAGCCCTTGAACTGCTTAAAATGGTTTATTATTACTAATACTCCATTGTTAAATTCTAAGAGTTAACTTTTCTATCAATTTTTGTTATTTTTGTTCTAAACTAAAATAAAAGTCTATGAAAAAAGTCATTAACACGCCTAATGCACCAGCTCCAATTGGCCCCTATAATCAAGCTATACAAGTTGGTGACTCAGTTTATGTTTCGGGAGTTATTGCGATGGACTTAAGTTCAAAACAGCTCGTTAAAGCAAATATTAAAGAGGAAACCAAAATAGTACTCGATTATATCGGAGAAGTCCTTAAAGCAGCTGGACTAACCTTTGATAATATCGTTAAAACCACCATATTTTTAGCTGATATGAATAATTTTGTTCATGTCAATGAAGTATATAGCAATTATTTTACGAGTGATTTTCCCGCAAGAGCCACCATACAAGCCGATCGATTACCCAAGGATGCAAATGTTGAAATTAGCGTCGAAGCAAAGGTTTTTTAGATAAATTATTATTATTAAGGCATAAAATGTTAAAATAATTCGGCATAACTGATTTTTGTCCGCAAAAAAATATGTTTGTTTAATATTTTGTTATAATTTTACTTAAACAATTTTAATGAAGTAATGTTATGAATATTTTTGTAAGCAATATTAGTTTTAAAGTAAGAGAAGCTGCTCTCATCGAGTTATTCTCCCAATTCGGAGAAGTAAGTTCAGCTCGGATTATTAAAGACAAAGAAACCCGCAGAAGCCGTGGTTTTGGTTTTGTTGAAATGCCAAATGATGCAGAGGGTCAAAAAGCCATTGATTCTCTGAATGGAACGGAATATTTTGAAAGATCCATTTTAGTTTCTTTGGCAAAAGGAAAACCAGAAAATTCGGAAAAGCAAACAGCTTAAAAGATTTCCGTAATTTTTTTTAATTTCTAATGGTTAATGCGCCTGTGTTAACATCGTAATTGGTATTGTATGTCCTTAAAGGTAAACTTGCTGGTCCTTTGATAACGCTTCCATCTATAATTTGCCATTTACTTCCACTTATTGTGTCGGTTAAAGTAAAATTATCAAACTCTACTTTAACCCTTGCAGCAGGATTATTGGGTAAAAATGTTGAGGTGCGCTCTAAAGCAATAAAATCATTTTCATTGATAGCTGTTTTGCGATAAACAATTATTCCGGCAACTCCTATATTGTTGTAATAAAGCCAACCACCTACTACTTGTAATTTAAAATTT
Source organism: Bacteroidota bacterium (assembly GCA_046345275.1). Lineage (GTDB taxonomy): Bacteria > Bacteroidota > Bacteroidia > B-17B0 > Aurantibacillaceae > UBA4416. The sequence continues at coordinate 17,270 of JBKDJY010000086.1, read as the reverse complement.
AATGGATCGTTAATATAAATGACTGTATTCACATTTTGGTAGGGAATATTATCTTGAGCGGTTTTCTTTTTACATCCAAAAAATAATGCACAAAAAATAAAAGCAACCCCTACAATGTTTTTTTGAGGCCGAAGTAATCTATATGCTTTAAACAAATACATTTGTATAACAAATATAAAGTAATTATATGATTTTTGACCCACAGAAACGGAACGCCTTTTTGCCAATTATATTTTCGATCATACTAATTTCAGGTATTTGGATAGGGTATTTTTTAAGTTTAAATTTTGCTAGTGGGTTAAACACATTTCATCATAAAAAAGAAGGAAATGGCGAAAAAATAAATAGTTTATTGGATTATATTGAATATCAATATGTAGATACAATTAATAAATCTGATCTGGTTGAGAAAACGGTAAAAGCAATGCTTCAAAACTTAGATCCTCATTCTAGTTATATTCCAGCTTCTGAATTTGAAATGACCAACGAAAGTTTAGAAGGAAATTTTGATGGCATTGGAGTAGAATTTAATATTATTAAGGATACCATTAGAATTATAAGTGTCATTGAAGGAGGTCCATCCGAAAAAGCTGGGTTAAAAGCTGGAGATAGGCTAATTAAAGTTGAAGAAATTAATATGACTGGCCCAAAGATCTCAAATAAGGAAGTGTTTGATAAACTCAGAGGCAAAAGTGGAAGCATTGTAAATATTACTATTTTCAGACATGGCATTTTAAAACCGGTCGTTTATAAAATTACCCGTGGTACTATTCCTATTTATAGCATAGACGCTTCATACATGTTAAATTCAAATATAGGGTATATTAAAATCAGTAAATTTGGATCAACCACTTACGATGAATATATAAAGGCGTTTAATGAATTGACTAAATTAGGAATGAAAAAAATGATTTTGGATTTAAGAGGGAATCCTGGCGGTTATTTAAATGCAGCTGTTGATATTTCTGACGAATTTTTAAAAAAAGGGATGCTGATAGTTTATACTGAAGGAAAATCAAGTGCCAAGAGAACGTATAATGCCACTGAAAGAGGTAGCTTTGAAAATAATGACGTAGTCGTTTTAATTGACGAAGGAAGTGCAAGCGCCAGTGAAATTGTAGCAGGTGCTCTTCAAGATAACGATAGAGGGTTAATTGTAGGAAGGCGAAGTTTTGGAAAAGGCTTAGTTCAAGATCAACTTCAATTACCAGACGGCTCGGCAATAAGATTAACTGTTGCAAGATATTATACCCCTACAGGAAGATGCATCCAAAAGCCATATAGCGATGATAAAACTTTGTATTACAGCGAGGAATATGAAAGATTTCATAAAGGAGAATTATTAAGCGCAGATAGTATAAAACTAGATAAAACAAAACAATATAAAACTCCTGAAGGAAAAATTGTATTTGGCGGTGGTGGCATTATGCCAGATATATTCGTGCCAATTGATACTTCCATAAGTAATTCTAATTTAAATCAAGTGTTTAATACAGGAATTATAAATTCATTTGCTTTTGATTATGTTGATAAAAACAGGGTGAAACTAAATGAATATATCGGAGTAGAAAACTTTATGAGCAATTTCGAAATTTCTAACACCATTTTGAGTGAGTTTTATGTTTATTGCATCAATCAAAAATTAGACATAAAAAAGGTATTTGAAAAAAAGATAAACGATGCTCTAAGAATTTATTTAAAAGCATTTATCGGAAGATATGGATTTAAAAAAGATATTTATTATCCCATCGTCAATAAAAATGACAAATGCATTCAAGTAGCGATTGAAAATTTATTAAAACAAACCAGTACTTTTACAAAAAAGTAAAAATGAGAACAATAAAAAACATAATCAGTTTCATTTCATTTTCCATAATTATTTTGTCATGTAATGACCAAGTTGAAGAACTAAAAGAAGGTCAAGAAAAAATTAATGATTCTATTGCTGCTAAAGGAACGGATGATGGATCATTAAATGATGAACAAACATCCTATAATCTTCCATCTGCATTGCAGATTGCCTATGTTTCAAAAAAAACCGATCCTTTTTTTAATGAGCGTTTTTTAAACAACATCAAAAATGTAAATAGATATAATACGAGCAACTACAAGCGCGCTGTTAATTTTGGTATTTATAGCTTTGATTTGGCAAATTGTTTATTTAATAAAAATTATCAAAAATCTGAAGAATACTTAAAAGCTCTAAAAGAACAAGGCGGTTATCTAGGCTTAAATAGTGCATTTGAGAATGACAAACTAAGCGAACGTTTTGATAATAATTTAAGAAACGAAGACACTTTAATTAAAATTGTTTCTGAAGTTCAGTTGCTAACGAACTTGTTATTTGAACAAAAAAAACAAAAGCACATCATTGTAATTGCATTTGCTGGTGCTTTGGTTGAAAGTATAAATATTTCAAGCCAAGTTCAAGAACAAAAAAAGAACAAAAAAATTCTTGCTAATATTTGCGAGCAATTATTATTAACCAAAACACTCCTTAAAGCATTAGAAGTTTTTAAACATAAAGAACCAGAAATAAGTGAATTATTGAACGCTATAACCGCCATTAATGATTCTTTTAGAAACATTCCAACTATAAAAATCGCATTAGAAAAAGAAGAAGAAATAGATTTTAATACTTTAAATTATACAGAATCGGAAATAAAATCAGTAACAGATTTAGTAAAGGATTTAAGAAATAAAATGGTTAATTAATACTTAAAAAAAATATCATGAAAAAAATAATTTCTTCCATATCGTATTTTATAATTTTATTTTTCGTTTCATCTTTCCAAACAGGTGATTTACTATGTGATTCGAAATATTTAAATGAGAAAGCAAAAAATGTTATTGATCCCTACAAGTACGATAGTGCGGAATTAACTCATATTGTTTATAAAAATAGTGAAACAATTAAAGAAGTTGAAGTCCCATTATTTATAGGAGAAAAATACCGTTTTGTTTTTATTTTGGATGCCTTACCGAAAAATGTTGAAGTGAAAATTTATAATAAGGGGAAAGATTCTAAAAATAGAAAACTATTATTTACTTCAAAAGATAGTGGGCCAGATAAAAAAGAAATACAATGGGAAATTTCTAAAGTAAGGCAAGTTTTTATTGATTATGTTATTCCACCAGTAGAAACTGGCTCTTACAGCGGATGTGCTGTATTTATGATTGGATATAAATAACATTTATTCATTTTTCTTTCTATCAAATTAAGTTCCTTTTATGATTACTTATTCAAGTGTTTTTCTATCTCGGAAAATGTTTTTATTCTTTTAATAAAATGAAAATAGACTATATTTGATTGAAAAATGGAAGTTTTTGTGAATTCAAAACCTATTTTTTTTTTCATTAAAGTTCTTTTCTTCAAAGTAGATGGCAGCATCATATAAAATTTAGTATGTGCTTTAATGACTGCAAAAAAATGTTTGCCATTGCCTTCAATCAAAAATTTAAAAGCGGCCACAGCATCTAAAATCATTCGATAAATTATTTTGATTACTAAATACCTTGAATAGGAATTTTTAAGCAGAGTGACTAAATTATTTCTAAAGTTTAAGAAAGTTTTCTTTGGATTAATTTTATTTAAAGTGCCTCCTCCAACATGATAAACAGTAGATTTTGGCTCTACATATATTTTATGCCCTAAATTTTTCATTCGCCAACACAAATCAATTTCTTCCATATGCGCGAAATAATCTTTATCAAAACCATCTACTTCCCAAAAATGAGAAGATCTCACAAACATGCAAGCTCCAGTTGCCCAAAATATTTCTGTTCTTTGATTATACTGTTGATTGTCTTTTTCCAAATAATTAAAAATTCTTCCTCTGCAAAATGGATATCCATATTTATCGATATATCCTCCACAGGCTCCAGCATATTCAAAATAAGTTTTGTTTTTATAATCTAGTATTTTCGGCTGACATGCCGCTATTGTTTTATCTGAATCCATCAATTCAATAATGGGTTCAATCCAATGAGGCGTTACTTGAACATCAGAGTTTAATAAAATGTAATACTCTGAATCAATTTTTTTTAATGCTGCATTATAACCTTCTGAAAACCCAAAATTTATTTCGTTTTTTATAATTTTAAGATTTGGATAATTTAATTCTAAAAAAGATATACTATCATCATTTGAATCATTATCTGCAATGTAAATTGTCGCACATGCACTGTTTTTAATAACGCTGGGTAAAAATTCTTCTAAAAATATTTTTCCGTTCCAATTTAAAATAACTACAGCAATTTTTGCTTTTAACATAAACTACTTAGGATTTAAAAAATTATCGTCAAAATTATTTCCAAAGTTTTTGGTAGGATCATTGTCATCAACATTTTTTCTTTGTTGTGTGCGTTTTACCAATCGATATTTCCAATTGGGATCATTAATTTCGCCGATTACGTCGCTGTATATTAGATCATAACAATCGTCAGCAATCGCAAAATTTACAAAAACAAACTTTTTATTTGTAAAAAATCGACCTGTTGCGCGATCAAATATGCGATAGTACTGCCAAATTTCGTAAGGATACGTATCAGCAGAACTTGCTACTTGATTGCGTTGCTCAGGCTTGCCATATTGTAAATAAACTCTACCTCTATCAGTATAATAACCTTTTTGTTTACCACATTTAAACATGGCTTTAGAAACATTCACTTCTTTGTAATAATCTTTCCATAAATTAAATGCATTTAAAGAATCTCCTGCTTTTGACTTCCAATAATCAATTAAATAATTTTGCATGACTTTACTATTAGCACTTTCAATTTGGGTTTGTTGCCAGGTTCGTTCCACAGTTTTGGAGATAGGCCATAAACATTCTATAAATTGCTTTAATGTGTCTGTGCTTTGAAAAGAATTAAAAAACGCATCTAGCGAGTTTGTAAAGTTATTTTCAGGAATTTCTTCTACAGAACCTTGTCGTTGAAAAAACCATTTCTTTTGACTTTGTACTGTATTTAATGAATCTCGTAACTCAATTACCAAATTATAATTTCCAGTAGGCAACGAAGTAATATTAAATTGGCCTAATAATGGATTTATTTTTTCAGCCTTTTGTTTATTGAATCCAACTAAGTTGTTGATTTTTGAGAGTGTTTCACTATTTTCTATAAAATAAAAATAAATGAATTTAGAATTAGTACCAAGTAAAGTATCCGCATTATAACTTTCTAAATAAAATTTTAAACCATTTGTCCCCTTTGGAAAATAGTTAATATTGTATGGCACCAAATCAAAGCCACATTTTGAAATATTAGTTGGATGAGTGGTTTTAGTATATGAATCTAAAATTTGAATACTTGATGTGTTAATTTTTTTTTCACGAACATATTGTATGGTAATTTGTTCGGAATAACTTGTTTTCTGTTCGGGAATGGAACGATCGTATATTTCAAACTGTAATGTGTACTCACCATTTGCTAATAAAAACCTTTGATTGTCAATAAAAGAAGGATTACTAATTGTATCTGAAATTTTAGGGCTAAATAAATTATACGATAATTTTTGTACTACCTCATTCCCTTTTAATATTTTCCAAGAAACAAAAACACTTGCTTGATAGAAATCTGACTTTTTGAGGTATTTCACACTATTGCCCGAAACCGTAATATATGTTTCTAAATAAGATTGTGAATTTAATAAACCAAATGTGCCATGATTAAAATACACTAAAACCTTTGAAAAACAGGATATGGAAGATGCTAAGGTTAAATAGAAAACAAACTTTTTCATAGAAATAGTTTACTAATTTTAGTAGGCTAAACTTTTTTAAATTTACAAAAATATTAGCTTAAAAAATTGTGAGATAACTAAAAAAAGATTAATTTTAAACCCTCTGGAGAAATGGCAGAGTGGTCGATTGCGGCAGTCTTGAAAACTGTTGAACCGCGAGGTTCCTGGGGTTCGAATCCCTATTTCTCCGCTGAATAAAGCCGAAATCATTGAGTTATCAAGGGTTTCGGCTTTTTCACTTTGATACTTAGTCCATATTTAGTCCACAACATTATTTTTACTATTACTAATACGTTTCTATTTGTAAAATTGAAATAGAAGTAATTTGTAGGAAATTATTTCTATTCAAGTTTAAATAAATGCAATTGCGTAGTTTATTAAAAATGATACGCTATTTTTGAAAATACATTTACTTGAATTGAGAGTAAATGAATTGAAAGAAGTTGTTTGAAATTATCTATATTTATTGAACCTTTTTTTACCCCAAATTATTTACACTAATAACGATTACTATGTTTGAACAAACCTTTAAAAATGTTGATGATATCCTGCATAAAGATGCAGGCTGTGGAAGTGAATTAGATTATGTAGAACAAACCTCGTGGATTTTGTTTTTAAAGTACCTAGATGACTTAGAAAAAGACAAAGCCACTGCTGCTGAACTTTCTGGCAAAACCTATACACCCATCATTGATAAAAAATTTCAATGGACTACTTGGGCTGCCCCAAAAAAGAAAAAAGATGGAACAGTGAGCGGAGTCGAACTGGACCACCACAAAGCATTAACTGGCGATGACCTTGCTGACTTTGTAAACATCAAACTATTCCCTTACCTTAAAAAGTTTAAGGCAGATGCAGAAAGTGCCGACACTATTGAATATAAAATTGGAGAGATTTTTAGTGAACTGAAAAACCGCATACAAAGCGGTTACAATTTGCGTGAGGTACTTAATCGTATTGATGAACTTCGTTTTCGTACTCACGCTGAAAAGCATGAAATGAGCCATTTGTATGAATCTAAAATACAAAACATGGGTAATGCTGGGCGTAATGGCGGCGAGTATTATACACCACGCCCATTGATTACAACCATTGTAAAAGTAGTAGCACCACAAATAGGTAATAAAATTTATGATGGTGCTGTGGGTAGTGCTGGTTTCTTGTGTGAAGCATTTTCTTATCTAAACCAAAAAGGAATTTCCACTAAAGATACTGTTACCCTTCAAAAGAAAACTTTTTACGGTAAGGAAAAAAAATCATTGGCTTACATCATTGGCACCATGAATATGATTTTTCACGGTATTGAAGCTCCAAACATTATACATACCAATACCCTTGCCGAAAACATAACTGATATTCAAGAGAAAGACCGTTACGATATTGTATTGGCTAATCCTCCATTTGGTGGTAAAGAGCGTGCCGAAGTGCAACAAAACTTTCCAATAAAAACTGGCGAAACGGCTTCTTTATTTTTACAGCACTTTATTAAAATTTTGAAGGCTGGTGGTAAGGCTGGCGTTGTGATTAAAAATACATTTTTAAGCAATACCGATAATGCTTCAATACGTTTGCGGGAAGAATTATTGAAAAGTTGCAACTTACATACCGTATTAGATTTGCCTGGGGGTACCTTTACTGGTGCTGGTGTAAAAACGGTGGTATTATTTTTTGAAAAAGGGAGTGTAACCAAAAAAGTATGGTTTTACCAATTGAACTTAGATAGAAACTTGGGCAAGACCAATGCACTTAACGAAAAAGATTTAGCCGACTTTATTGAACTGCAAAAAACGAAAAAGGATAGCGAAAACTCTTGGAGTATTAACGTAAAAGACATTGACCAAACTACCTTTGACCTTAGTGCAAAAAACCCTAACAAAAAAGAAGAAGCCGCTTTACGCCAACCGCAGCAGATTTTAGAAGAAATGAAAGCCTTAGACGAAGAAAGTGCCGATATTTTAAACTCAATTTTGGAACTGATATGAAAAACGAAATCATTTTATACAGGCCCAATGAACTTGCCGAACATATAGAAGTACAAATAGACGAGGAAACTGTTTGGCTTACCCAACAACAAATGGCTGCACTATTTAATCAAACCAAGCAAAATATCAGTTTGCATATAAACAATTGCTTTAAAGAGAATGAGTTAGAAAAAGTGGCAACTGTCAAGGAATCCTTGACAGTTCAAAAAGAAGGCAATAGAAATGTACAACGTAACATTGAATACTATAACCTCGATGTAATTATTTCAGTAGGCTACCGTGTAAAATCTAAACAAGGCACACAGTTTCGTATTTGGGCAAATAGAATATTAAAAGATTACTTGCTAAAAGGGTATTCCATAAATAATAGAATGAACCGTATAGAAGATAATGTACAGGGACTAATAAATAAAGTAAATGAAATTGATTTGCAAATAAGTTCACACCTTATTCCCAATCAAGGCGTTTTTTTTAATGGTCAAGTATTTGATGCCTATGAGTTGACTTCTAAAATTATACGCTCTGCAAAACAAAGCATTGTGCTTATTGATAATTATATAGACGAAAGTACCTTAACACATTTGGCAAAAAAGAAAAAGGGAGTGCAAGTGTTTTTGCTAACTAAAAACATAAGCAAACAACTAAGCTTAGATGTTCAAAAAGCCAACGAACAGTATGGAAATTTTGAAGTAAAAACATTTACCCAAAGTCACGACCGCTTTTTAATTATTGATGGCAAAGACGTGTATCACTTAGGAGCCTCACTAAAAGACCTTGGCAAAAAATGGTTCGCCTTTTCTAAATTGGATGCCAAATCGGTAGAAAATATTTTAAACTCAATTTTGGAACTGATATGAAAAACGAAATCATTTTATACAGGCCCAATGAACTTGCCGAACACATTGAAGTAAGAATTGACGAAGAAAAGGAAACCGTTTGGCTAACTCAAAATCAGATAGCAGAATTGTTTCAACGGGACAGAACGGTAATAACCAAACACATACGAAATATTTTTGCTACCCAAGAATTAGACGAAAAAAGCAATGTGCAAAAAATGCACATTCCTAATTCTGACAAACCTGTTGTTTTTTATAATCTTGATGTGATTTTATCCGTTGGTTACAGAGTAAACTCAAAGCAAGGCACGCAATTCCGACAATGGGCGACCCAACGACTGAAAGATTATCTCCTAAAAGGTTTCGCCATCAATAACCGTATGAACCGTATAGAAGATAATGTGCAAGCCCTTGCAGATAAAGTGAATCAGATAGACCTGCAAATTAACACACACCTTATACCAACGCAAGGCGTGTTCTTCGACGGACAAGTATTCGATGCCTACGAGCTTGCCTCTAAAATTATTCGTTCGGCAAAGAAAAGCATTGTGTTAATTGATAACTATATAGACGAACACACGCTTACCCATTTAGCCAAAAAGAAAAAAGAGGTTAAGGTTTTATTACTATCTAAAACACACAGCAAACAGTTGCTTTTAGATGTACAAAAAGCCAATATGCAATATGGCAATTTCGAACTAAAACCCTTTACCCAAAGTCACGACCGCTTTTTAATTATTGACGGAAAAGAAGTGTATCATCTGGGTGCTTCGCTTAAAGACTTGGGTAAAAAGTGGTTTGCTTTTTCCAAAATGAACAAAAGCTCTGTAAGTAATATTTTAACCTCAATTTTGGAACTGATATGAAAAAAGGCGATGCACAGAACCTGCCGAAGGGTTGGGAAATAAAAAGGCTTGATGAAGTTTGTGAGTTTGGAAACGGCTTATGGACTGGTAAGAAACCCCCATTTAAAAGCGTTGGTGTAATTCGCAATACTAATTTCACAAAAGATGGGAAGTTAGATGATAGTGATATTGTTTATTTAGATGTTGAGCAATCTCAATTTGCTAAACGGAAACTTCAATACGGTGATATTATTCTTGAAAAATCGGGAGGCGGACCAAAACAACCAGTTGGCAGAGTAATAATATTCGATAAGAAAAAAGGTGACTTTTCATTTAGCAATTTTACTTCTGTAATTAGAATAGCAAATCCTAAAACGGTTGACTTTACTTATTTGCATAGGTATTTATTCTTCTCTTATGTTTCTGGTGCGACTGAAGCAATGCAAAGTCATTCAACAGGAATAAGAAATTTAAAGTTTGATGAATATAAAGCCCTTGAAATCCCCCTACCACCCCTCCCCGAGCAACAACGCATAGTAGCCATATTAGATGAAGCCTTTGCCGCCATAGCCAAGGCAAAAGCAAATGCCGAACAAAACCTCAAAAACGCCAAAGAACTTTTTGAAAGTTATTTGCAAGGGGTGTTTGAGAATAAAGGGGAAGGTTGGGAAGAGAAAACATTGGGCGAAGTTTTAGTAAAAACTGAAACAGTTGACCCAACAAAAAAACCAAATGAAGAGTTTATTTATTTGGATGTTTCAAGTGTAAACAAGGAAACAAAGGAAATTGAAAATGTAACTGTTTTACTTGGTAAGGATGCACCGAGCCGAGCAAGAAAATTGGTAAGAACCAATGATGTAATATTTGCGACTGTAAGACCAACACATAGTAGAGTTGCATTAATTACAGAAGAATACGATGAACAAGTTTGTAGCACAGGCTACTTCGTTTTAAGAGCAAAGGAATTTCTTAAAAACAACTTAGTTTACTATTTCCTTTTGACTTATAGTTTTAATAAGCAAATGGAAAAGCTTCAAAAAGGTGCAAGTTATCCAGCGGTAACAGATAGCGAAGTGAAAGGCATTTATATTTCATTTCCAAAATCATTAAAAGAACAACAAACCATCGTTCAAAAATTGAATGCATTATCAGCCGAAACAAAAAAAGTAGAAGCAATCTATAATCAAAAAATAAATGACTTAGAAGAACTCAAAAAATCAGTTTTACAAAAGGCGTTTAGTGGAGCGTTACGTTGTGGTGAGCCTGCGGCAACAAAAACAGCAAAACAAATAGCCTTATAAATGATATGTAGTTACGCCAATCGGCAACCTGGCTTTTAAAAGATTATTTGGTAAATTTAAAATTTGCTGCTTGAAATGAATAGTATAGAAATTTACAAAGGAAAAGACAATCAAACTCACGTTGAGGTCACTTTTGAAGAAGAAACCGTTTGGCTTACACAAGAACAAATGGCAAAACTATTTGATAAAGGCCGAACAACTGTTACAGAACACATACAAAATATTTTTAAAGAAGGTGAGTTAGATGAACAACTGGTGTGTCGGTTTTCCCGACATACCACTCAACATGGTGCTATACAAGGAAAAGAGCAAATTAAAACTGTAAAATATTACAATCTTGATGTAATCATTTCGGTTGGTTACCGTGTAAAATCGAAACAAGGTACCCAATTTCGTCAATGGGCAACACAGCGTTTAAAAGATTATTTGGTAACCGGATATACTCTAAATGAAAAAAGATTGAACCAAGTGTTGCAAAATATGCAACAGTTGGAAAAAGCAGTTTCACTGATACAAAACTCTGCTAAAACCGAAACCATACAATTGCAAGAGGCCAAAGGGCTTTTAGATATTTTAAGCCACTACACAAAAAGTTTCGTTTTACTTAACCAATACGATAGTCAAGATTTATCCACCGACAATCTTAACCAAAACGTTACATACGAAATACAATACAACGAAGCCAAAGCAGCAATAACCGAACTAAAAAAACAATTAATAGTCAAAAAAGAAGCTGCCGATTTATTTGGTAACGAAAAAGATAGTAGTTTTAAAAGTTCACTTCAAAGCATCGTTCAAACCTTCGATGGCCAATATCTTTACCCAAGCATTGAAGAACAAGCAGCACATTTACTCTACTTTGTTATTAAAAATCATTCGTTTAGCGATGGTAACAAACGTATCGGTGCATTTTTATTCGTTTGGTTTTTAGAAAAAAATAAACATCGCTTCAAACAATCTGGCGAATCAAAAATAAACGATAATGCCCTTACTGCTATTGCTCTGCTAGTGGCTCAAAGCGCATCGGACGAAAAAGAATTAATGATAAAATTAATTATTAACCTAATCAAAGATTAAAAATGAACGAAGCCGAAACACGAGCAGAACTTATAGACCCCAAGTTAAAGGCTTGCGGTTTGGGCGTTGTAGAGGGTTCTAAAATACTTCGGGAATACAATATTACCGCAGGGAAAATACAAACAGGAGGGGTAAGAGCAAAAAAACTCACTGCCGATTATGTGTTGGTTTACAAAGGCATTAAACTGGCAGTAGTAGAAGCCAAAAGCGATGATTTAGGTGTTGGTGAAGGGGTGGCTCAAGCCAAACAATACGCGGAGAAACTAAAATTAGAAACTACTTATTCAACAAACGGTAAGGAAATTTATAGCATCTATATGAAAACTGGTGCAGAGGGTTTGGTTGCCAATTACCTTACGCCAGAAGAACTTTGGGATAAAACGTTTCCTAAAGAAAAAGGAGCGGCCGCTGAGCTTGTCGAAGCGTGGAGAGAAAAATTTTCCGCCATTCCATTCGAAGATAAAAGTGGTACTTGGCAATTACGCTATTATCAAGAAATAGCAGTTCGTAATACCATTGAAGCCATTGCAAATGGCAAAGAACGTATTTTATTAACCCTTGCTACTGGAACTGGAAAAACGGCTATCGCCTTTCAAATTGCTTGGAAGTTATTTCAAACACGTTGGAATTTAAAACGTGATGGCAGTCGCAGACCACGTATTTTATTTTTAGCAGATAGAAATATATTGGCCGACCAAGCCTACAATTCATTTTCTGCTTTCCCAGAAGATGCGTTGGTGCGTATTAAACCAAGCGAGATAAAGAAAAAAGGAAACGTACCAACAAACGGCAGCATCTTCTTTACCATCTTTCAAACTTTTATGAGTGGCAAAGACAAAGAAGGCAAACCCGTTCCCTACTTTGGCGAATACCCTTCGGACTATTTTGATTTCATCATTATTGACGAGTGCCACCGAGGAGGAGCAAACGATGAAGGAAACTGGAGAGGCATTTTAGAATATTTTTCGCCAGCCGTTCAGTTGGGTTTAACCGCTACACCAAAACGCAAAGACAATGTTGATACTTACAAATATTTTGGCGAACCCGTTTATGTCTATTCGCTGAAAGAAGGGATCAACGATGGTTTCCTTACACCATTCAAAGTAAAACGCATTAAGACTACGCTTGACGATTATATCTACACAAGCGATGACCAAATAATAGAAGGAGAAATTGAAGAAGGCAGACTTTATAACGAACCCGACTTCAATAAAATAATTGAGATAAAAGCAAGAGAGGCAAAACGTGTTCAGATTTATATGGACGATGCCAACCAAAAAGAAAAGGCGATTATTTTTTGTGCAACGCAAGACCACGCTGCGGCAGTTCGTGATTTAGTAAATCAATACAAAACAAGTACTGACCCAAATTATTGTGTTCGTGTTACTGCCAATGATGGCGAAATAGGAGAACAGTTTTTAAGAGAGTTTCAAGACAACGAAAAAACAATACCAACTATTTTAACTACATCGCAAAAACTATCTACTGGTGTTGATGCAAGAAACATACGTAACATTGTTTTAATGCGACCAGTAAACTCTATGATTGAGTTTAAGCAAATAGTTGGTCTTGGCACACGTTTGTTTGATGGTAAAGAGTTTTTTACAATTTACGATTATGTAGATGCGTTTCATCACTTTGCCGACCCAGAATGGGATGGCGAACCAATAGACCCAGAACCAGAAGGCGAACCTAAACAACCAAAGCCACCTTGCAAAGTTTGTAATCAAACTCCTTGTGTTTGTCCACCAGTGCAAAAAGAACCTTGTGAAATTTGTGGCGAATTAAATTGTAGTTGCAATAGAAGGCAAAAGATAAAAATAAAATTGCGTGATGGCAAAGAGCGTGAAATACAATCAATGATGTCAACTTCTTTTTGGAGCGCAGATGGCAAACCAATTTCATCCGAAGAATTTTTAAATAATCTATTTGGTGTATTACCGAACCTATTCAAAAGCGAAGAAGAATTAAGAACCCTTTGGAGCAACCCAATGACAAGGAAAGTACTATTAGACAAATTAGAAGAAGTTGGGTTTCCTAAAAGCGATTTACAAATTGTGCAGCAATTAGTAAATATGGAAAAAAGTGATTTGTTTGATGTGTTAGAATATGTATTTAACGGAAACTACAACTCATTAACAAGAGAGCAACGAGTAGCCGCTTCACAAGCAACCATCTTTGCAATACTCAACGATAAACAAAAAGAGTTTATTGAATTTGTATTAAGCAAATACGTTGAAACAGGAGAAGAAGAACTTGACCAAGAAAAACTACCAATACTCCTTACAAACAAATATCAGTCGTTAGAGGATGCTAAAGATGTGCTTGGTAACGTAGGAGATATAAGCAAGTTGTTTATTGAGTTTCAGAAGTATTTGTATGAGCAAAGGGTGGCGTAAGATTATTTAAACAAGCATTTTATAAAATTATAGTATGTACATTATTGATAAATCAAAAAACCGAATTGAAAAAATTGAAAGTACCACATTTAAGCAATTAGGATTTAAAGAACGTGATAATTTACAAGAATGGATTGCAAATAATCCTTCTAGCTTAAATGAAGATTTAATTATTATACAGAAGGAATTTGATGGCTTTAATGATACATATGAGCGTTTAGATTTATTAGCAATAGATAAGCAAGGAAATTTAGTTATTATTGAAAATAAATTAGATGATACTGGAAAGGATGTAACTTGGCAAGTAATTAAATATGCTTCTTACTGTGCTACACTTAACTCAAGTCAAATTATTACCATTTTCAACCAATACCTTTCAAAAATTGGCAACACCGAGAGTGCGGAAACGCTTTTGGAAGAGTTTTTAGAAACCGAAGATTTCAGAGAGAAATTAAACATCGGCAATTCCCAAAGAATAATGATGATTGCGGGGGAGTTCAGAAAAGAGGTAACCTCATCCGTACTTTGGTTATTAAATTATGGTTTGAGATTACAATGTTTTAAAGCAACACCTTACAAATTACAAGAGCAGTTGTTTTTAAATATGGAACAAATTATTCCAATCAAAGAAGCGGAAGATTTTGTAATCAGTATGGCTAATAAATCAAGAGAAGAAGTTGGCGTGCAAGAACAGACAAAAGAACGCCACGTAATCCGCCGTAAGTTTTGGACTGCTTATTTAAAGGAGATGAACAAGGCTTCTACACTATACCAAAATGTTAGTCCAAGTAAAGACCATTGGATTAGTGCGGGAAGTGGAATTAGTGGGGTTACTTATACGAGCGTTGTAACGGGAGATTACATTCGTATTGAATTAGCAATTTTGGGTAAAAGTCAAGATGAAAACAAAGCAGTATTTGACGCACTATACGCAAAGAAGGCAAGAATAGAAACAGACTTTGGTGCTGAACTTATTTGGGAACGCTTAACCGATAAGAAAATGAGCCGTATTAAATATGAGTTGGATGGCGTTAGCGTTTTCAAAGAAGAAGATTGGGGAAAAATGATAGCCTTTATGGTAAAGTTTGTTCCGAATTACGAAGCGGCATTTAAAAAACCGATACAAGAATTAAGCAGAAAGTAGAATGACTATTAAAGAAGCGAGAAATATTTCAGAGCAAGACGCTGTTGGTTTAACCGACAATGAAGTTCAACAAATTTTTGATTGGTTAAATAACTAAGCAAATATAGCGATTGAGGCAGTTGAAAAAAAACTACCCTATAAATGTGAATAATAATAATTTTTTCTAACCTAAAAATAACGACTTTTTCATTAAGTATTGATTAACAAGTGATTACAATTACTTGGATTTAATGAAATAAGTGTTAAATTTGCAACTTAACTTATAAGTGAAGCGTAAAATAGTCATAGAACCATACCACGAAGAGTATTCCTCTGTGAACTACTATCTTATTCTTTTTGCTGACGAAGAAGAAAGTGAGTTTGATAAGTTCTTTAACAAATTTGATGGCGATGAAAATTTTGAAGATGATTTCAATATTCTAATAGAATGGCTTGATAAAATCGGTGAAGAAGGTGCATCGGATATTCATTTCCGAAGAGAGGGTGGCAATAACCTTAAAGCAATGCCTATTGAGACGAGTAAACTTAGGCTATATTGTTTTAAAGTGAATGATTGTATTGTTATACTTGGAAATGGTGGATATAAAAAAACAAGAACATATCAAGAAGACCCGTTATTAGACAAGTGTGTTTCTGACCTAAGAAAAGTTGGTTGGAATTTATTTAAACGATTTGAAAATAGCACAAGGGCAAGTATATATAATTGTGAGTTATTAGGTGATTTACAGTTTGAAATAGAAACAGCAGAAAAAACCGACTATGAAAAAGAATAGTATTAAAGACCGAGCGAAAAAAGTTCCTACTGAAATCAAATTGATGGTAAGTAGGTCAATGGCTATTGCCAAGCAAATTAATAGAACTTTGGTGAAGCAAGGCAAAACACAAAAAGACCTTGCAGATATGCTTGGAAAGAAAGAATCGGAAATCAGCAAATGGTTGCGAGGAACGCATAATTTCACCATTAAAACGATTGCTAAAATCGAAACCGTTTTAGGAGAACAAATTATTTTAACGGTAGACCAAGCAGTTCAAAATATTACAATTATAAAAGCCGTAGTTGCTGATAATAGTGAACAAGCAATCTGTTTTCAACCAACAATAGAAACGAATTATATTGCAATTGAAAATGGCAAACAATACAGTGTAACGCAAAGTGCCTCTGTTAATGTTAAAACGACAAATAAATTTCAGTTACTTGATAATTGTTTCGCAAATTAAATTATTACAATGGAAGAAAATAAACTACAAGAGATAAATCTTTCAGTAAAGATTTTGACAATAAAATTAGAAGACTTTAAACTAGTAGAAGTTGTACCCGCTGCTTTAGTAAACAATTTGAATAAAGATAAAATTCAATTTGAATTTAATATTGGAATGAATTTAGACATAGTGAAGAAAAACATTCATATTGATTTAAGTACACAACTATTTGCAGATGAAGAAAAAAAAATCAATTTAGGTTTCCTTAAAACTTCGGGAGACTTTGAGGTTGCAAACATTGAGGATATTGTAAAGGGATATGATGGTAAAGTTCCGAACGTAATTCTTGCAAGTTTGATTGGAGTATTACTTTCAACTTCAAGAGGATTTTTGATATTGAAGTCGGAAGGAACAATTATGGAAGGCGTAATTATGCCAATAATGAATCCGATGGCATTTTTCCCAAAACCATTAGAAGTAAAAGCCAAATAAAACACCAAACAATCGTTCGATTATTTGACCCTCAAATATAGGGGGAGGTTAATACCGTTTTTGTGGTCTTTCAACAACTGGTAGTTTTTTGGGGGAGTATTTTTTGGTAATTAGTATCAGCAAGAAAACTCAAAAACATCAATAGAATCAATACTTTTGAACACTTTATTAAGTTGGATGTGTTAGTAAAAATATTGATTTCATTGACGAATGTTGATTTATATGACATACATTCGTAAAAACATATG
>JBKDJY010000085.1:0-2804 GCA_046345275.1 Bacteroidota bacterium | reverse complement strand
GTTTAAACACAGCATTCGTGTCTGCATATACAGAAACAAATTATACTAAGTGTCCGAAAATTGAACTTGGTTTGGTGTCGCAACAAAACTTAATCGTTGGTCACCACACTTTTTTGTGTCTGCGGTTAGGTCGATACGTTTTGTGAGGTCTGTGTTGGTTAGTGAGCTTGCCGAAGTATTGGGTCTACCAAGTTTAGTGAGGTCAACACGATGCTTATTAATTTGATTTTGTAATTGTCGCCACGAAATGAAATGTAAATTTGTCTGAAAATTAAACTTTGGTGTCGACGTTAAGTTTTCGGTTCTCGTCAACCGCTTGGGTATAACGTTTGGCTATTTGCAGTGGCTGGCTTTTGAAAACGTTATTGTCCAACGTGAACAAACGTAATACCGAAGATAAAACTTTTTACCAATAAGTCACCCAGCCATTGCAAATAGCTGCTGTTGGGCGCTGGGTCGACTACGTGTAATTAACTATTTTATCAAATTCACTTTTATATATACTTTCAGCGTCAATAGGCTCTGACTTGTAAATGTTAATTGAATTGTCCAGTCCATTTGCTGTTAATGCAAGGCCATGGATCAGAAGCGGAAAAAGTACGAATGAGTTAAAGAAGTTGTGACGATTACGACTATGTCCAATCGAAAGAATCTCTCTCAAGAACGAATTTGCAGAGTAACGCCATCGATGTTCGTTGGAATTAGCTCTTGAGTACTTGTTGCATTTTGATAGCAAGTGCCGAGCCAAATTCAGACAGTTTATTGGCCTCAGTAGGATCAGCCATATCTGCTTGACAACCAAAGATCATTCCATCTGAACAAAATAGAATACCAAAGTTGTCAACCGCAGATTCGCTTCGAAAGCCCATTTGCGCATTTCGCCACGAGGCAATGGTATTCACAGTACCTTCATCCAAAAACTTGTTGGCGAGCGTTTCGTGGTTGGTGAGTATCAAAAAATTATTGAGTGCTGGTCGGTCTAACTTAACACCAACGTCACCAATACCTACCAGCGATTTGTATTGACTACCGAAGTAGCCCGACACATAAACATCCAGCATAAAGTCGCCTGCCATTTGTACAAGCTTATTGAAAAAGCCGCCCCGCTTAATGCCATGTTTAGTACTATCATAGCCGGGTGCTGCCATCAGCATAAGAAATTTACCTTTGGGCCAAGCGGCAGCGACTGTATTCCACCTTGTATTTCGCTTTAGTACATCCAGATTGCGGGAATTAACAGCATCACTATTATTATTATTGGTGAGTTTAATCGATGAGAGCATCTTCCATTCAATATCACCTGTGGTTCCAGCATAATGGGTGTCGCCTTCTACTGCTGATCCGCCACCCATACTAGTCGTTCTGCCCGATACCTTTTGCTCCACGTTCAACCCCATCGCTTTTGCTTCTGCCTGGGTATCCTGCGTGTGTTTAATTACTTTTTCGGACAGTTTTCTTTTTCGAAAAAAGCCTGAAATAACCCAAGCAAAAATCCCGAAGAAGGCTATCCAAAGCCAATTCATCTGGATCCAAAATAGCATCTCTTCTATCATCGTTATCTCAGTTAAGTGATTCGTTTGTATCGAAATATTTGACTAGTCAGGCTCCATATTACTTTTTCACCAGCTCAACTCGTCTATTGAGTTGTCGCCCCGCATCGGTGTCGTTTGTTGCAACCGGGCTTGTCGGTCCTGCTCCAAATGAAATCAGTTGTGCTGCCGATACTGCATATTTAGTGGTCAACTCTTTGATAACCGCTGTTGAGCGTTGGGCAGAAAGCACCAAGTTCATTTGGTAGTCACCTACATTATCAGTATGCCCAACCACAAATACCACTAAACTCTTATCAGCTTTTAGCAATTTAGCAATTTCTTGCAACGCACCTGCTGACTCCGGACGCAGCGTTGATTTTCCAAAGTCGAACAAGATTCCATAAAGCGCCACTTTTCCATTTTCCTTCAAGCCTTGCTTCATAAAATCAGCATTAGCTTCTACTTCTTGCTTCATATCTTGTCGATCAATGATTTTCATTCGATAGGAATCAGCCATTGCGCTTATGCTTACCCATGTTTCTACACCATTTTTACTCAGCATCATGTCTGCCTGAGAACTAGATGAATAGAGCAGTTTTCCGCCTAGTTTTTTAATAGCGTTGACATAGTTGGTCAGAATTTGCGTTGAGGAGGGAGCGGTGGCGTTACTCTTAAGCCAGTAGGCCAAGTACGTATACTTACCGCCCACAATCTCGCTTCCGCCCTCATTGAAGTAGAACGTGATTTGTTCGAAGTCGTTTTGGCCGCATTCATAGATGTAAAAGTTAGGCATCCGGGTGAACAAAGGATGATCTTCGCAACCGCCCTTGTCATCTTGAGCAAACAGCTCAGAGGCTAACAAAACGGAACACAAAATAATTATTGTTTTCATGGGGCTGTTTTTTTAATGTTAATTTATTAAGAATTAATTATTTGGGTCTTTGAATCGTCACATTATACTAAAAATTGATGTTTAACTCCAAGTAAACAAGTCGAGTTTCAATTCATTCAATTTGTCAACAAAATGTCGCCTTATCTCAGTTATCTTCATTCAATGGTCAAATTTGTCCAGAGGCCTTGTGCCCAACGTTTTGGCGCTTTATTTCAGTTTGGGTTTTGAAACACTGTCTACCGAAACGCTACTAACAAAGTATCCATGTAATAAAATTAGCCATTGAGAAAGAACATTGAGTAGTCTTTAAAAAAAAGCTACATAATTTTATGCTCAAAAACAATGGCTATGACAAATATAAAAGAAAAAAACAAAAAAAG
>JBKDJY010000084.1:0-22712 GCA_046345275.1 Bacteroidota bacterium | reverse complement strand
AACAGTCAGCAACTGACAAATTTATTGAATGGAAAAACAAAGTATTGGAATTGAATATAAAAGAATTTAATAGCGTTGTTAATTCTATTGAGCATCATTATGACAACATTATGAACTTTTTTAATAATAGAATTACGAACGTAAATGCAGAATCTTTTAACTCAAAAATAAAAAACTTTAGAGCTAATTTAAGAGGTGTTACAGATATTAAATTCTTACTTTTTAGGCTATATAAATTATTTGCTTAAAAGGCTTATCCCCAACTTTTATCACTGACCCCAAAAAATCTTAATGCTTCTCATAAATCCAAAAAAACAGCATTGAAATTTCAATTCGCAACGCATTCTTATCAAAAAATAAATCACTCTTTTCAAAAAACAGTAGTTTTCTTGCTGACACTATCTATTTTTGAATATCGAGCCATCGGTATGACGATAGAACAAATTATAGAGCGATTAAAAGTAAGAGGACTAACAGTTCCCAAACAAACGCTCGCTGAAATTTTTAAGAATCCGTTTTATTGCGGAATGATGTCCCACAATTTATTGAATGGTGAATTAGTAAAAGGCAAACATCCTGCTTTAATAAGCGAAGAGTTATTTTTAAAAGCCAACGAATTAAAAACTACTGCCGGATTTAAGGTCAATAAAGCCAATGATAACCTACCATTGAAAGTATTTGTAAAAGATGCAGACACGGGCTATCCTTATACAGGATATCTAGTAAAAAAGAAAGGGCTTTATTATTATAAGGTAAATAAGATTGGAATAGGGATCAACCGTAGCGTAAAAATCATGCACGACAAATTCCAAGAATTCTTAAAGAAATATTCGGTAGAAACGCTCCACACGGAGCCATTAAAAGCTCATTTGCACTATGTGTGGGATTTTTGTACAGAAGTAAACACAAGCGAGAAAAAAGCCCTTTCCTTGCAAATTAATTCAATCGATGAAGAGTTCTTTACTTTAAGAAAGAATCATGCTATTGGCAAGGTAGCCTTTGATATTTATCAAGAATTTTCGGTGCTTTTTACCAAGCAAAAAGAGGAGTTGATGAAGACTTACGAAAAGCTTGACCAAAAATTATCGAACCCTAAAGAATTGATTGATTTTACAAGCAGGTTAGCCTGTAATCTCCCGTCAGCGTGGGCTTGTGGTGATTACTACCAAAAACAAACGTTTCAAAATACGCTATTTCCACAAGGAGTAGTCTATGACGTGAAAATAGAGCATTATCGAACCGAGAAAATAAATTCAGTAATCGAGCTAACCTCGCAATTATCAAGTGATTCAGGGGAAATAAAAAAGCCGGTCTTATCTAATTTAGAAGATAAGGCCGGCTTAGTACCCAGCGCCGGACTCGAACCGGCACGGTTTCCCACAGGTGTTTGAGACCAGCGCGTCTACCATTCCGCCAGCTGGGCATTATAGACTTTTTTAAAACCTTCTTCGATTTAAAGGATTGCAAATATAATGAGTTTTTTTATAAATCTAAAGAAAGCATTTGAGTTAATACAAAATACAATTACTAAGAGCAGTTTACATTCAAATTAAACAGAAATTATTAGAATCTCATTCCGTAATGCACTACTTTTTTGGTGTCAAAAAATTCTTCATTAAAATATTTATTGAGTTCATAAAACTTAGCTTTATTATAATACAAGCCAAATTCTTGTATTAAGTCGCCTCCTTTTAAATATAAAATACCATTTGGTAGATCATTAAAGCTGTCTTTCAAAATTTTGCGGCTAACCCAATTGTAAAATATTGGAAACTCAGTAACTGCCCTGCTCACAACAAAATGAAATTTATCGTTTACTCTTTCGGCACGCTCTTGTTCAGCGTATATATTGGTTAAGTCAATTGCCTTTGAAACTTCATTGACTACTTTTATTTTTTTTCCAATTGAATCAACCAAATGAAAATTTACTTTTGGAAATAAAATAGCAAGCGGAATACCTGGAAAGCCACCACCTGTTCCAACATCTAACACCTTCGTTTGATTTTTAAATTGTATTACTTTTGCAATTCCTAAAGAATGCAACACATGTCGTTCGTATAATAAATCAATGTCTTTACGAGAGATAACATTTATTTGAGCATTCCAAAAAACATACAAATCATACAAAACTTCAAACTGATTAATTTGATGAGTTGTTAAATCTGGGAAATAATTTAAAATAATAGTTGACCTCACTCAGTTATAATTTGTTATCTGAATTTTTTAAAATATTAAATAAAAAATCTCTGGCTCTAAATAATTGCGCTTTCACAGTCCCAATAGGCAGATCTAATTTTTGTGCAATTTCTTCATAGCTTAATTCTTCATAATAACGTAAAATAACCAATTCTTTATAACGGGGTTTTAATTTATCTACAACAACCCTTAAATGTTGAATTTTTTGTTTTTTAATAATATTTTCCTCAGGATCTAAAGTTTCAGATTTTATGCCTTTTGAATAATCATGCCCTTGGTCATTTTCAATTTTAGTATCTAATGATAAAGTAAATTTCTTTTTTTTATTTCTTAAAAAATCAATGGCATTATTACTGGCAATTTTAAATAACCAAGTACTAAAAGCAAAATTAGGCGTGTACTGATTTAAACGTTTAAAAGCTCTGCCAAAGGCTTCAATTGTGAGATCTTCAGCATCATCCTTATTGCTACACATTCGTAACATGACAAAATATACAGACTCACGGTATCTTTGTAATAGCTCAGCATAAGCTTTTTGGTCTTCATTTTCTAAAGCACGTTTTATAAGTCCGTAATCATATACCGCTTTTGTGGTGAGATTGCTTTGTAGCGGATCTAGCTCTTCCATTTGTTTCGCTTATCTAACAGTTTACTAATAAAAAAAATTGGGTAAATAATTAATAGTATAAACTCGTAAATTAAAGAATATTTTAATAAATCTTTTTCGTTAAATTTTTTTGTTGCCCTATAAAAAATAATTAACTGAAAAACTCCTTTAATAAAAAATCCACCCAAAGCAATTAAAAATGTTGATTTAAAAAACAACAAAGAAATAAATAATGTATAAAAAAAATATTGAGAAAAATAACCAAAAATGATGATAGATTTACTTTTCAATTTATAGTGATTAGAAGTTGTGAGATGTCTTTGCTTTTGGCGCTTCCAGTCTAAAAATGTTTTTTCACTCAAGGAATAAGTAATAGCGCTGTGAGAAACAGAAATATTAGTGTTTTCAAAATTACTTGCTCGATTTACAAATAAATCATCATCACCAGATTGAAGATGATAATGACTCGCAAATCCCTTTTCTTTAAAAAACAGTTCTTTAGTATATCCTAAGTTCCGGCCAACTCCCATATAGGCTTTTCCTTTTATGGCCGCAGATAAATAATTTAAAGCTATTACAAATGAATCAAATCGAATCAATGAATTCAAAAAACCAGTTTCTTTTTTGTATGCTCCGTAGCCTAAAACAATTTCCCTTTTATTTACAAATCCTTTGGCCATATCTCTCAACCAAAATTCATCAGCAGGAAAACAATCAGCGTCAGTAAAGAGTAAATGATTGTATTTTGTGCCTTTTATACCAACCAACACTGCAAACTTTTTACCAGTTTTATAATAATTATCTTCTTTAATAGTAACCTTTTTTAAATTCGGAAAGCTCTTAACATAACCATCTATTACCATTTCAGTATGATCAACCGAACAATCATTCACAACAACAACCTCAAATTCAGGATAATTTTGTGCTAAAATTTTTGGTAAAAAAAGAGTTAAATTATCTTCTTCATTTCTTGCACAAATGATGATTGATACTGGCTCTTGCTTTTGATTTTCCTCCAAATTATTTTTTTTAAAAAAACCAATTGGAAAAATATTTAAAAAATAGTGTGTAATAATTCCAAATAACGAAATTATAAAAGCAATGATTAATAATTCTGAAAAGCCAATGTCATTGAAATTTAAAAAAAACATATTGTAAATGTATCGAGCTATTTGCTTTAAAATTGAACTAAATTGATAATTATTAAACAAAGAAATTAACAATGTAATTTAAGAATTTTATTTGTAAGATTTCTTTTCCATATCTTAAAAGTTTATTTAATTTTGATTGATAATCAATTAAAAATAATATGTCATTTATTCAAGCCATCGTAGCTCGCCAAATATTAGATTCGAGAGGAAACCCAACCATAGAAGTTGATGTGATTACAGACCAAGGTGTATTAGGAAGGGCTGCAGTTCCTTCTGGTGCTTCCACTGGAAGTCATGAAGCCGTTGAATTAAGAGACAATGATAAAACGCAATATTTAGGTAAAGGGGTGCTAAGAGCTGTAAATAACGTCAACACAGTTATTGCAGAAACTTTAAAAGGTATGTATGTATTTGATCAAAATGGTATTGATGCCACAATGATAGAATTAGACGGAAGTGTCAACAAAGGAAATTTAGGAGCCAATGCTATTTTGGGAGTTTCACTTGCAGTTGCAAGAGCCGCTTCAGAGGCTGGAGGACAACCGCTTTATAGATATATCGGTGGTGTAAATGCAAATTTATTACCAATTCCATTGATGAATATTTTAAATGGTGGTTCACATGCTGATAATGGAATTGACTTTCAGGAATTTATGATTATGCCTGTTGGTGCTAGTAGTTTCAGTGAAGGATTAAGAATGGGAACAGAAGTTTTCCATCATTTAAAAGCAGTCTTAAAATCTAAAAACCTAGCTACCAATGTTGGTGATGAAGGTGGTTTTGCTCCTGATTTTAAAAATAATGAAGATGCCATTAAAGCCGTTATCACAGCCATTGATAAAGCTGGCTATAAAGCTGGCGAAGATATTTTTATTGCCATTGATGCCGCTTCTTCTGAGTTTTATGATGAAAAAGAAAAAGTTTATCATTTTAAAAAATCTACTGGCGATAAATTGACGTCTTCTCAAATGTCTGATTTTTGGGTCGAATGGAGAAAAAAATATCCAATTCTTTCTATTGAAGATGGTCTTGCAGAGGACGATTGGGATGGTTGGAAATTGTTGACTGATAAATTAGGAAAATCAACCCAATTGGTTGGAGACGATTTATTTGTTACCAATGTGGATTTTTTAAATAAAGGAATAAAAACAGGAGTAGCAAATTCTATTTTGGTAAAAGTAAACCAAATTGGAACTTTAACTGAAACCATTAACGCAGTTCAATTGGCTCATCAAAATAGCTATACCTCTGTGATGAGTCATAGAAGTGGTGAAACTGAAGATACCACAATTGCTGATTTAGCAGTTGCCTTAAATTGCGGCCAAATAAAAACTGGCTCAGCATCACGCAGCGACCGGATTGCAAAATATAATCAATTATTAAGAATAGAAGAACAACTTGGAAATAACGCTCGTTATTTAGGCACAGAATTCAAGTTCTTAAATCATTAAGCTTTTGAAAGAAAAAAATAAACTGTCAATCATTTCGGATATACCTAAAAAATCAGATTTTTTTTAATCAATTAAGAAGAGAGATACAATTAACAAATCACTTTATTAAACTTCCATTTGCTCTTATTAAATCTGCTTCTGCAATTTGTATGGCGTACAAGGCTTCAAAATGGCTGATTTCAGCATCTTCTAAATTTTTTTTGTTTTAACCCAGATTACGCGTTAGAGTATAGCTTATTGATTTTTAATTAGTTTCTAACGGTTAGCCTTAAAGATTTTAAAACTAAAAATACTTGGGAACGCTTACACAGTTTGGATTCTATGTTTTTTCTTAAGTTCATTTTTTTCAAATGCGTAATCTGGGTTTAATAATTTCTAAAAAAATTGATTTTCAAATTTTATATCGATTCTTAATTAAGATGGATTCAGGGCAATTGTAATTAGACATTTTTACTGTCTTAGAAATTTTAATGAGGAGTTGTTTTGTATATTCAATAATCAAATTATCATCTTTGACAAAAAGTTCAATCAGTTTTATCATTCCAAATTAATACGTCTAAATTAATTGTATTTTATCGTCATATGATGTTTCCAGTTTAATCATTTGTCTTGGAGCTTTAGCCAAACATGGATATTTCATAAAAATTGTTGAGTTTAAAAATATTTAACAACTGTAACCACAATAAATGTTTAATTAATAAATTATTTTTTTAACAGAAGAATTGTTATAGCTGTTTTTATAAAAGCAAACATATTTAGCTGCTCCGGTACACATTTTTTTTTTATATTCACAATTTTAGATTTCAAAATATCATGTCGAAACTATTTGCGAGATTAATTTTAAAATACAGATTGCCTATTTTAATTATTACTATAGGATTAACTGTATTTATGGGCTACTTTGCTCGTAAAATAGAAATCACCTACAATTTTGCTAAACTCTTGCCCGACAGTGATTCAGCCAGTATCGACTACGACTATTTTAAATCAAAATTTGGGCAAGATGGAAACGTTTTAGTAATAGGAGTAGATAAAGATAAAATTAGTATACTCAAAAATTATAAAGAATGGGATAAATTAGGAAATCGAATAAAATCAATTCCTGGTATAAAAGAAGTTGTTTCAATTGCAAGATTAAATGATTTAAAGCTAAACGATTCGCTGGGTAAATTTGAATTTAAACCATTACAAACTTCTATTCCTAAAACTCAGCATGATTTAGACACACTCCTAGAAAAAATAGAAACCCTTAAGTTTTATGAAGGTATTGTTTTTATTGAAAAAAATAATTGCACCTTGATGGCCGTTACGTTCAACGAAAAAGTTTTGAATACAAAAGATCGTTTGAGCATAACAGATTCCATCAGGAATAAAACAGAAGATTTTATCAAAGCCACGTCCATTCAAGCTCATTACTCTGGATTACCTTTCATAAGAACCACGGTGTCTAGAAAAATTGCTAATGAGATGACTTTTTTTTTAGGGGTGGCTTTTTTGGTAACGGCCTTACTATTGTTTCTCTTTTTTAAATCAATTCAGCCCGTTATCTTTTCCTTGTTAGTTATTGTATGTGGTGTTTCGTTTACACTTGGCAGCATAGTTTTATTGGGTTATAAATTAACTGTATTATCTGGTCTTATTCCGCCTTTAATCATCGTTATTGGAGTGCCAAATTGTATTCTTATTCTTAACAAATATCACAGCGAATTAATAAATGGTGCTTCAAAAATCAGAGCATTACACACGGCCATTTCAAGAAGCAGCGTTTCTTTGTTTTTTGCCAACATTACAACATCCATTGGTTTTGCAGTATTTTGCGCCATCAAAAATCAAATCTTGTTTGAATTTGGTTTAATTTCTTCCATTAATGTGATGGTCACATTTTTAATCTCGTTATTATTAATTCCCATTATATTTAGTTACCTGCCAGCGCCAAAACAAAATCATTTAAAACATTTAGATAATAAAAGACTTCGTTCTGTTTTAGCAAAAGTTGCATTAATTACGACCAATCACCGAAAAACCATCTATGTTACAATTGCAATGATATCAATAGTATCTTTATTTGGCTTATTTCAAATTAAGTCAATTGGCTACGTTGTAGATGATTTACCTTCTAAAGATCCATTGCTTGCTGATTTGCATTATTTTGAAAAGAATTATGGCGGCGTTTTACCTTTCGAAATTATTATAAATACCAAAGAGCCTAATGGCGTTTTGAAAAACAATGCGAGGGCTTTATATAAAATTAATAGGGCACAGAAGATGTTAAGTCATTATAAAGAATTAGCCAGAGCATTATCAGTTGTTGAGATTGTTAAATTCATGTATCAATCATATAAAGGTGGCGAAGCTAAGTATTATAAAATGCCTACCGCGAATGATTTAAAAAATTTAGCTGAATATGTAAAGAGTGAAAAAGAAAAGGAAAATCAATTAAGAGCTTTTGTAGATTCAACAAAACAATATACCCGCATTAGTATTCAAATGGCAGATATTGGTTCAGTTAAAATTAAAAGCTTAATTAAAGAATTGAAACCACGCATTGATAGTATTTTTAATTACAATGAAGAGGATAAAAAATGGTTATCAGAAGGAGAAAGTTACGATGTTCGTTTAACAGGTAACAGTTTAATGTTTTTAAAAGGAAATGAATTTTTAGTTAATAATTTAATTGAAAGTGTCGTTTTAGCCATAGTTTTGATCGCCATTTTCATGCTCACACTTTTCACGTCATTACGGATGATTTTAATTTCAACCATTCCAAGTTTAGTGGCATTAATTATTACGGCAGGATTGATGGGACTTTTGGGAATACCGCTTAAACCTAGCACCATCTTAGTATTTAGTATTGCTTTCGGTATTTCTTCAGACGGTACGCTTTATTTTTTAACTAAGTACCGACATGAAATTCGTAAAAATAAATTATCAATTACTGATGCTGTTCGCATCACAATAAGCGAAACTGGCGTTAGCATGGTTTATACCGCTGTTGTTTTATTTTTTGGCTTTGGAATGTTTGTATTATCAGGTTTTGGTGGAACGCAAGCTTTAGGAATTTTAATTTCATTTACACTATTAGTAGCATATTGTTCTAATTTAATATTATTGCCTGCATTTTTATTATCACTTGAAAAAAGAATTACCAATAAACGATTTATTGAAAACGAACCAATGATTGATTCTGAAGAAATTATTGAACAAGATCACGAACTAAATTTTGATGATCATTTAACTGACATAAAAAATAAATAATTTAGAAAGATGAAAGGAATTATTTTAGCTGGAGGTTCAGGCACACGTTTACATCCATTAACATTAGCAATGAGTAAACAAATGATGCCTATTTATGATAAGCCCATGATTTATTATCCACTTTCAGTGTTAATGATGGCAGGCATCAATGAAATATTGATTATTTCAACACCTCAAGATTTGCCAAACTTTGAAAGACTATTAGGTTCTGGTGAACAATTAGGTTGCAAATTTACGTATGCTATTCAAGAAATTCCAAATGGCTTAGCGCAAGCTTTTGTAATTGGAGAAAAGTTTATCGGAAAAGATAAAGTGGCTTTAGTGTTGGGAGATAATATATTTTATGGTGTTGGATTAGGGCGAATGTTGCAGAAAATTAATAATCCTATCGGAGGAGTTGTTTTTGCTTACCATGTTAGTGATCCCGAACGTTATGGTGTTGTTGATTTCGATCAAGAATTAAATGTGCTTTCTATCGAAGAAAAACCTACAGCACCAAAATCAAATTATGCTGTACCAGGATTATATTTTTATGATAATTCGGTTGTTGAAATTGCTAAAAATTTAAAACCTTCTTTGCGTGGCGAATATGAAATCACGGATGTAAATAAAGAATATTTAAAACGTAAACAACTTAAAGTTTCAATTTTAGATCGAGGAACAGCTTGGTTAGATACAGGTACCTTTGTTTCATTGATGCAAGCTGGACAATTTGTACAAGTGATAGAAGAACGTCAAGGATTAAAAATTGGCTGTATTGAAGAAATAGCTTACAAAATGAATTTCATTTCAAAAGAACAATTAATTAAAATAGCCACACCGCTTACTAAAAGCGGTTATGGTACTTATTTATTAAAAATGGCCGAAGTCAAATAATATTTATGTTAGATAATTATAAGATTTTTGTTGAATCACTTAATTTAATTTTAAATAATGAAGTTGACGATTTAAATGTTTCTAAGCCAAAAGAAATGTATGAGCCGATGGGTTATATTATTGGCTTAGGTGGAAAAAGAGTGCGGCCATTGTTAACTTTAATAAGTTGTGATTTATTTGATATTCCCATTCAAAATGCAAGTCAATCAGCTATTGCTGTTGAATTTTTTCATAACTTCTCTTTAATACATGATGATATATTAGACAAGGCTCCATTAAGAAGAGGAAAAATAACAGTTCATGAAAAATGGAATAATGATATTGCTATTTTAAGTGGAGACGGAATGATGGCTAAGGCTTTTTATGTTTTGTGCAAATCAAATCAAAATCATATTGGTGATTTATTAAGATTATTTTCTAAAACTGCCATAGAAGTTTGCGAAGGCCAACAATATGATATGAATTTCGAAAGCCAAAATAATGTTAGTGTTAGCGAATATATTCATATGATTACAAATAAAACAGCAGTTCTCTTAGGTTGTAGTTTGCAAATGGGAGCTATTTGCGCTAACGCCAACACCGAAAATCAGTTGCATATATATGAATTTGGTAAAAACATTGGTATTGCTTTTCAATTATTGGATGACGTATTAGATGTGTATGCGAATGATGAAAAATTTGGAAAGCAAGTTGGAGGTGATATTATTTCAAATAAAAAAACTTTTTTATTATTGAAAGCTTTTGAACTCTCATCTCTTGAGCAAAAAGCTCAATTGAATAACCTTCTTAAATTATCTGACGATGTAACTAAAGTGAAATTAGTAACAGCGATTTTTAATGATTTAAATATTAAACAAATTGCTACTGAAGAAGCCAACAAATACACTTCTTTGGCACTTACACATTTAGAAAAAATTAAGGCCAATGATGCCAAGAAAGAATCTTTAAAACAGTTTGCATTTCAATTATTAAACCGGAATATTTAAATGATAAGTTTAACAGATGACATCATTCAAAAATTTAAACATAAAACAAATATTCAAATTCGATTTAAAGATTTGGATAATTTGAATCACGTAAACAATGCAAATCATTTAACCTATTTTGAAATTTCAAGAATTAAATATTTTAAAGATGTATTTAGAGGCGAAAACAAATGGAAAGAATACTCGGTGATAATGGCAAACACCGAAATTACTTACAAAATACCAATTTATTTACAAGATGAGATTTCTTGCTACACAAGAGTTTCAAGAATTGGAAATAAAAGTTTTGATGTAGAAAATATCATTGTTAAAAAAGAAAATGATAAATTTTTGACTTGCGCCTTTGGAAAAAGTGTATTGGTTTGTTTAAATAAGATTATTAGTGAAACTGCAAAATTGCCAACTGAATGGGTAAATAGCATTAAAACATTTGAAGGCATTTAGTAAATTTTAATGTGGGTTATTTTATCTTTTATAGTTATTTTTACATGAATTGAATATTATTATGAAGACATTAGTAGAAGGATTTCCAAAGCAATTACAAGAAGCATTAGGAATAGCTAATAAGGCTGTTCTTACCAAAAAAAATAATGTGCATAACATACTTATCACTGGCCTTGGAGGTTCAGGAATAGGCGGATCAATATTGTTTGATTTAATAAAAAATGAATGTGCAGTTCCAATTTTAGTGAATAAAGATTACACTTTGCCAGAATTTGTAAACGCTCATACATTGGTTATTGTGTCGTCCTATAGTGGAAATACCGAAGAAACAATTTCTGCTTTGAAACACGCAATTTCAAAAAAAGCACAAGTCGTTTGTATTACCAGTGGTGGAAAAATAAAAGAATTAGCAATTGAAAATAATTTTGATATTATTTTAATACCAGGTGGAAATCCGCCAAGGTCATGCATTGGATACTCATTGGTGCAGTTATTAAAAATAATTCAGTTTAACGAATTTGTAAAAACTGATTTATTAAGTCAAGTTTCTTCTTCAATAACTTTATTAAATCAAGAGAACAATTTTATAAAAACTGAAGCTGCAAAAATTGCTCAATTATTGGTAAATAAAATAACAGTCATTTATTCTTTAGGATCATCTGAAGGTGTAGCCATCAGATTTAGACAACAAATAAATGAAAATAGTAAGTTGCTTTGTTGGCATCACACACTTCCAGAAATGAACCATAATGAGTTAGTTGGCTGGACACATAAAAATGATGAATTAGCAGTGGTTACATTTAAAACAAGTTTTGATTTTGATCGAACGCAAAAAAGATATGAAATTTGTAAACCCATATTTACCAAATACAGTTCTTCAGTCACTGAAATAAATGCAAAAGGAATCACGCTGCTTGAACAGTTTATATATTTAATAAATATTGGAGATTGGATTTCGTGTTACATTGCCGATTTAAGAAACATTGATGCTACTGAAGTTGATGTGATTACCAAATTAAAAAGTGAATTAGAAAAATTTTAAAATGCAGTGAGTAAAACAGTTTTATTTAAAGATCTCGACCTGATGGATTATAAGGAATGTTGGGATTATCAAGAAAAATTATTTAATGAAACTGTCACAAAAAAAATTGCGAATAGAAGCCTTTCAGCTGATTTGCAAAAACCAACAAAAAATTATCTGCTGTTTGTTGAACATCCTAATGTTTATACTTTAGGAAAAAGTGGTAACATATCTCATTTATTAATAAGTAAAAATGAGCTTCAAAATAAAAATACAAGCTACTATAAAATCAACAGGGGCGGAGATATTACTTTTCATGGGCCAGGCCAAATAGTTGCGTATCCTATTTTAGATTTGGATTATTTTTTTACAGACATTCATAAATATTTAAGATTGCTTGAGGAAACAATCATTTTAACTTTAGAAGAATATAACATAAAAGCAGGAAGAAGCAAAGGAGAAACAGGCGTTTGGTTAGATTCCGAAAACATATTTAAGGCGCGAAAAATATGCGCAATGGGTGTTCGTTGCAGCCGCTGGGTCACTATGCATGGCTGGGGATTTAATGTAAATGCAGATTTAGAATATTTTAAAAACATTATTCCGTGTGGCATTCATGATAAAACTGTTACAAGTTTGAACAAAGAATTAGGTCATGACGTTGATTTAAATGAAATAAAACAAAAATTAAAAAAACATTTTGCCAATTTGTTTGAATGTCATTTAGAGGCGTTTTAATAATTTTAACTCAATTTATTTTCATTTAAGAAAGATGTTTAAATGTATGCTTCCAAACGGATAATGAATACAAGCGAAACAGAAAACTAGGTTTGGTTTTTAATAATAAGTTATAATTTGTATTTAACGCTGAATGATTAATAAAATCTAACTGTTCTGTAATTTTCTCTATAATTTCTCCTTTATGATGGGTAAGCCATTTGGAAAGCGGTGATTCAAATCCGATTTTATCTTTTCGATTGTAAATTGAAGTTGGTATGTATTTTTTTCCAGCTTCTCTTAATAAATATTTTAACACGCCATTTTTTATTTTCTTATCACATTTAATTGAAAATATATAATCAACCAATTCTACATCATCTGAAAAAGGCACTCTGCTTTCAATTCCGAAAGCCATGCTATTCCGGTCTTCGCATTTTAAGTATGATTTTAAATTTCCAAAATAATCTTTTTTTAATTGTTTGTTAAGCGTACCAATAAATTCAATTGTGTCAGTTTTGGTATTTATTTTTAAACGCTCGTCAAAATATTTTTTGTAGTCAACTCCCAAATCAAAATTTTCTTTAAATAACTGTTTTGCGAAATTTAAATAGGGATGTTTAAGCGTTTGATAAGAATCTTTAATATTTTTTAATGCTGATGTAAAACCTAATTCTTTCCATAATGAAAAATAATGTTGTGTATATCCTGCAAATAGTTCATCAGCACCTTGGCCATCTAGCACTACTTTTATATTATTTTCAGACACCAACTTCATTACTCTGTATTGCGAATAGGTGCTTGTACTCCAAATTGGTAAATCTTGCGTATAAATTAAATTGTCAATATCTTTAAAAAATTCAGTTTCAGTAGGTGTAACAGAATGCCAATTACCATTTACAAAACTTGAAACTTGCTTGGCATAAACACTTTCATCAAATTTTTCGGAAGGAAATACAGCTGAAAATAATTTTAGATTTTTATCAGGACTTAATTTTTTAATCATTCCAGCAATAATTGAACTATCTAATCCACCGCTTAAGCAAGATCCAATTTCAACATCACTTCTTAATCTCAGGTTAATAGCTTTTTTCAATTTTGATTCTATCTCGCTGATAATTTCATCTTCGTCTTTGAAGGTTTGAACTTCAATTGATAATTCATAATATTTTTTTAGCTGAATCAGATTTGAATTTAACTGATAAAAAAAATAATGTGATGGCGGCAACTCTTCAATTTGTTTAAATAAGCTTTCACTTGTGGTTTCCAGTTTAGCATTTATTAAAAAATCAAATTGTTGATTTTCGTTTATTTCAAAAGGAATTAAATTAGATTTTAAAAATGCTTTTTGTTCACTTGCAAATGCAAAAAACTTATTGTTGTTAATATAATAAAATGGTTTAACGCCTACCCTATCTCTTGCACAAAATACGACTTGCTTTATTTTATCATACAATGCAAAAGCCCACATGCCATTAAATTTTTTCAAACATTCGGTTCCCCATTCTTTGTATGCCGCAATCACAACTTCAGTATCTGTTTTGGTTAAAAAAACATGTCCCTTATTCTGCAATTCATTTTTTAATTCGATGTAATTATAAATTTCACCATTAAATGTTATCCAAAAATGAGAGGACTCATCACACATTGGTTGGTGACCACTTTCAGATAAATCAATAATGGAAAGCCTTCTGTGAGCAAAAGCCATTTTATAATGAGATTCTATTTCACTCAATGGCTGTTTTGGATTAAACAAAAACTGATTGCTTTCAATATTTATTTTAGGCGTTTCAATACTAAAAGCGGGTGTTTCTGATGATTCTGTAAAAAAAGAAAATCCTTCACCATCTGGCCCTCGGTGTTTGATTGATTGGCTCATTTTAAATAATGATTCTTTAATGGAATCAACATTATTTTTAGAAACTATACCAGCAATTCCACACATCTATTTATTTTTTACTTTCTTTTAAAACAGACTTATATACATTGATCCACTCTATATTTTTATGAGTAAAACTATCATTATGAAATATAGAAATAAATTCGCCGCCATATTTTTTTACTTCAGTTAATAAATTGAGTGAAATTTCCAAAGCCTTTTCCGGATTCAATTTATTGTAATCTCGTAAAGTCCCTTCCATCATAACACTTGTATGAATTTTTAAATTTGTTTGTTCATTTTTTATTAAATCAAACCACTTATATGGCATGCATAATCCAGTTCTAAAACCACATTGTGAAGCATAAATCATGGTGTAATCATCTGTAATTCCTTTTTCAATAAATGCGCGGTATGTGTTTGGTAATTTAATGCGCAAAAAATGACAACGTGCAGACGTTATTTTTTTTCCTAAAATATTTTCTAAACGATCATGTTCAGTACTTATTTTTTCAAGCTTAATCATTGAATGGTATGAAGGGTGTAATCCAATTTGGAATTTTTCAGAAAGTGATTTTAATAAAAATTGAAATCCTGTATTTTTATGATTGGGGTTTTTATCGTATTTGGAATAATCACTAATCAGTACAAAATATTTTAACTGAGTTTCCGTTTCTTCGCTTAATCTATTGATTGTATCAAAGGTATGATAAGGATCTTTTTTTTCATCAAAATTGCTTAAAATCCTTGATGATATATTTTTAAAATTTAGATTGAAAAAATCTTTCACAAATCCACCTAAATTTCTTCTTAGTCCTTTATTTGCATAAGCAAAAGCATTGTCAATATCAATGGTAGATAGAAAATTAAAAACCCGTTTTTTAAATTCCAATTGCGGAAATTCGCTTTTCAGTTTTCTAGAAAAATCTGCGATGGCATTATTTAAGAAAGGAATTTGCAAACAATTATATTGATAAGCGATGCTATTTTCAGCTCTAAATCTTTGATGATTGTCAACTTGTGTTGTTAAGTATTCTTCGTAGCGCACAGAAAAATAAAAAACCATCGCAAATAAATCATAGCCCAAAAAATCTTTTTTATCTGTAACATAAAATTTCGGGAAATCGATGTATTCTTTTTTTGATGAAGGTAATTCATGTTTAATATGCGTTTCAAACAAAAGCACATCACAATCAATATAAACTGTAGATAAATTTGTTTCGTTTGTGTAAGCAATTTTAGCAACTTGAGAAGATTTGAAAAAATCTTTATCGTCTGTTAATTGATAGTCAATGTTTAAAACAGATTTGAAAATTAATTCTACAACGTATTTAAAACGATTTGATAAATTATGTGTGTATATTAAAATCAATTTTTTTTATTTCTAAATACATTGTTTAACAATTTCTTCGTAAACATGATGCCATTTTAACCAGTCGCTCGAAGTGCCCATTGTATCATTATGAAAAATGGTTATTAATTCACCGTTATATTTTTTAACATCATTAATTATTGGTTTAGCAATTTCTACAATATCTTCTGGTGTAGCCTTATCTTTGTATCTTAAAGAAGTTTCGGTAAGACAAAATGGATGAATTTTTAAATTAGTTTCCAGTTCGTCGTCTAAATCATACCAGTAAAAAGGCGCGCAATAACTGGCTCTGAAACCATTATGGTTTGAATAACCCATAGAATAATCATCTGTTATTCCTAGTTCCAAAAGATTCATATAGGTTTCAGGAAATTTAAGCATTGAAAAATGTTGCCTAGAATTATAAACTTCTCTGTGAGAAATTCTTGCTAATCTATTTATTTCAGTTTTAATTAGTTTTACGTTTTGATTTGATCCAAAAGATGGATGAATCCCACCTTTTGCATAATCCAATAAATGCTTTATCAGGTTACGAAAATTAGTATTATTGGAAGGATGATTTTTGTCATTCATACCATAGTCGCCCAATAAAAAAAAATAAATAACGTCTAAATTGTATTTTTTTTGAATGGTTAATTGTTTATTGTAAGAGTCATAGGGGTCTTTTACTTTATTTAGCAAAACTGAAGTTCTATCAATGATGTCGTTTTTGTTTAAAGCTACAATGGCTTTCAAATAACCTCCAATATGCCGCATTAAACCTTTTTGTTTGTATTTATAAGCAGTGTCAATATCTATTGTTGTGACATAATTATATTTTCGATGCGTAATTTCAAGATTTGAAAATTTTGACATTAGTATTTTTTCAAATTCTTTTAACCAAACATTTACCAATGGAATTCTTAAAAAATCATATTGATAAGCCAAACTGTTTTCAACTTGATACCGATTATAGGCATCAGGCATAAATGGCAAATATTCTTCATAACGACTAATTAAATAAAATGAAGCTGAAAAAATATCAAAGGGTAAAATGTTTTTATAAGTTTTAAAAAAATATTTAATATAAATTTCGTGGTTATGCATTTGAATTGTTTGTTCTTTTATACCCGATTCAAATAAGAGATTGTGTCCAGTTATATTAAAGTCAGATTCGAATTCTTGATTTGTATATGAAAATTTATACCCTTCAAACTCACGAAATTCATCAATGCTAGTTGTTAAACTAAATGTTAAACCAAAATAATCTTTAAAAATTAAATTAAAAATATATTTTACTCTAGGAGTAATTTTATGCGTATAAATTAATATATGACTGTATGGATTCAATTATCAGTAAATATAAAATGAAAAATAAATCATTCATAAAAAAATCAAAACAAATTAAAGTTTTTTCAAAATATTGTAGCCTAAAGAGGATATAAACTTAAATCTTTATTGATGGATAATTTTCTGTTACCCGCTTTAAGTATATTCCAAAACTTAAATTGGTTTGTTATAGCTTAAGTATTTATTATTGAGAATTGCCTTCACGATTTCTTTCTTATTATTCATGCTAATAGGGATTTCAAAATTATTTAATAGAATACTATTCTTGTTAATACTTGTAATTTTTGGAATAGAAATCACAAACGATTTTTGCACTTTTATGAATTTTGAAGATGGGAGATTTTCTTCTATGCTTTTCAAGCTTAAATGCACAATAAATCGTTTTGTAACAGTATAGATAGAAATATAGTTTTTAATAGCTTCAACAAATAAAATTTCATCAAAGTAAATTTTTTCCAACTTTTTGCCAGACCTCACAAATAGAAAATCAAAATCCTCTCCTTGATTTTTTTTACGTGACATGAAATCAAAATATTCTTTTGCCTTATCACATGCCTTTAAAAAACGTTCAAATGTTACTGGTTTCAATAAATAATCAATCACATCTAATTCATAGGCTTCGAATGCGTGTTCTGAAAAAGCACTGGTAATAATGGACAACGGTTTATTCTTTAAGGTTTTTAAAAATGCAATACCATTTATTTTCGGCATTTGTATGTCTAAGAACATTAAATCAACCAGTTGATTATTTAATATTTCGTTGGCATCCATAGCATTTTCGCAGGTACCAACCAATTCAATATATTTTATTTCTTCTATATAATTAATGAGTCCTTTAATGGCGAGCGGTTCATCATCAATTATGATAACTTTTAGTTTATCCGACATTTATTGTAAGATTTGCAATAAAAATATTCTTTTCTTTAGATACTTCCAAGTTGTGTTTATTTGGATAAATTAACTGGAGGCGGTTTTCTAGATTTTTTAAACCTATTCCTCCATAATCTTCTTTCTCTTGTTGAATGTGCATCGTATTTTTAACTGAAAGATGCAATTCGTTATTTTCTTTGGTTAATGATATAAGAACAAAATTTTCAGAATCTTTATCGTTGGTTACATATTTAAAAGCGTTTTCTATTAAAGGAATAAGAAGCAAGGGTGCTATTAAAAAATCTTTTACTTTAAGTCCTATTTTAAATTCAATTTTACATCTCTCAGATTTTCTTATTTCTTGTATCTCAACAAATTTTTTTAAATATTCTTTCTCTTTTTCAATTTCCACAAAATCAGCATTACAATCATAAAGTTGGTAACGAATCAAAACAGCAAATTTTGAAATAATTTCTTTAGCCAAGGTTTTATCTTGGTCAATTTGAAAATAGATTGTATTTAAATAATTAAACATCAAGTGTGGTCCTATTTGATCTTTGAGAAGTCTTAGTTCGGCCTTTATTTTTTCCTTTTCCATTTTTTCTAAGTTCAACCTTTGTTTTTGCCTATATGAAATAAAAATAAAAACACTAATTGTAGTGATTGAAATAAAAAAAACAATTGAGGAAAAAATAATAATTTTCTGATTTTTTGTCTTTGCTTTTATTTCATTTTTTTTTTGTTCTTTTTCTGCATTCAACAATTTAATTTCTTTGTCTTTATTTTCACTTTTATATTTTTGGTTTAAATCCGCTGTAGACTTGTTATTTTCAATTTTTACAAGTGAATCATTGAGCTGAGTATAAAGTTCAAGATACTTAAGCGCTTCTTTATAATTTTTTTCCATTTTGTACAGTTCGTAAAAATCATAATAAATCACACATTTTCCATTCATATTACCTAGTTCTATGGCAAGTAAATTGCACTTTTTTAAATAAGATTTTGCGAGTTTAAATTGATTCGTTGCTAAGTTTAAATCACCTTTTTTTAAATTCGATTTGTATAAATTGAAATATAACTTACTCAAGTAGGAGTAAGCGCGAACCATCAATTGTTTTGATTTTTTTTTCTTCGCAATGTCAAGCGCTTTTTTAAAATATTTAAGGGCATTATCGAAATCATTAAGTTCACTAAAGATGCGACCAATATTTCCATAAACCTGAGCACTAACTATTTCGTTACTCGTTTTTTTTAAAAGTTTTTCTACTTTCCAAAGCTCTTCCAGTGCTTTTCGGTAATTTTTTTTGGCGACGTAAATAGTGCCTAACTTACTATGAACTTCTATTTGCAACTTTGGTTCATTTGTCATAGATAGTGCTTGTGTATAGTAAGATTCGGCTTCGTCGTATTGATGGGTTCGGATAAACAATGCACCAAGGTTTATGCGAGCTTCAAAAATTCCTTGAGTGTATTTAATTGTTTCGCTCAGCTTAGCGCTTTTTAGTAGGATGTTAAAAGATTCAATAAATTTTTCTTGTTCTCTTAATATATTTCCTAACCTGAAATATGCTTCGGCACTGCCTTTTTTATAATGAATCGATTCTGAAATATTTTTTGCTTCGTTGGCATATTTTAATGCTAAATCATATTGCTCGGTGCTAATAAAAAGGCTTGAAATATTAACTGCCAAATTAACTCGAGTGATATTATTTTTTGAATGATTAAATAATTCAATCAGTGAATCAGCTTTTGTAGCAATTGCGTTATTAGAGAGCCAAAATAAAATAAGGAATAAATAAGGAATTCTTT
Source organism: Bacteroidota bacterium (assembly GCA_046345275.1). Classification (GTDB taxonomy): domain Bacteria; phylum Bacteroidota; class Bacteroidia; order B-17B0; family Aurantibacillaceae; genus UBA4416. The sequence goes on along the minus strand of JBKDJY010000084.1, from coordinate 2,749 downwards.
TAAACATTGGTAACAGAAATTGGCTTTTCAAAGTTAAAACATTTAATTTAATGATCTCAGTTTAGCAAAAAACATCATTTCGACCCAAAATAATAGCATTTGGTGTAAATTTCTAAAATGAAAGAATTAGTTTAGGTAATTTAGCTACTATAAATATTTTTAAAAAGTCACAGTTATGGAACTAAAAAACAATATTTTTTTAAAGGCAATGGTTTTGCTGTTTTTAATAATTATTAATAATGCCAAAGCTCAATGGACAGTTAAGACAAGTCAACAAAAATGTTTTATTGAAAATAAAGGACAGTTCAATAATAAAGTAAGAAAAGGTCATGTAGCATTTGGCACAAACAATATTGGTTACCAGTTTTATTTTTTAAAAGATCGTTTTGTTTTAAGGTATGATGAGATAATTACTAAAGTGAAAAAAGAAAAAAAAATTGAGAAAGAAGAAGATGAGGAAGTATTCAGAACTAAGACTAAAACGACGTTGATTGAATATAAATGGATAAACGCAAATAAGGATGTGCAAATTGTAGCCGAAGATACGTTATTGAATGTATATAATTACGCTGAAAAAGTAGAAGGTTTGCCTGTTTATAATTGCAAAGCTTATAAAAAATTAATTTATAAAAATCTTTACAATGGTGTAGATGTAGAATTTGTTTTTCATGAAAAAACAGGAATTAAATATTCTTATATAATTTATCCTGGGGCTGATTATAGACAAATAAAAATGGAATATAGTGGGAATTCAAAACCAATTATTTTGGAAGGAAAATTATTGACCGATATAAGAATAGGCACTATAGAAGAACAGGCGCCTATTACCTTTTACCAGACCTCAAACAAAAAAATAAATTCAAGTTTTGATTTGAAGAATAATATGTTGTCTTATAAGCTTAATAATTACGATGAGACTCAAACAATTATCATTGACCCATGGATTATTCCAGTAGTATTACCAACTAATGATAAAGCTTACGAAATTCAGAAAGATCCTTCTGGTAATGTTTATGTTTATGGTGGCGCTGGTAATCCTTTTACTATAAATAAATATAATTCATCTGGCACGTTAGTTTGGACTCTGTCCCTACCATCTCCTGGTAGTTGGTATGGCGATATGCTAGTTCAAAATAATAATTTTTCCTATGCATCCACCCCCCCCTTCATCTATAAAATAAACAATGTTACTGGTACTATTATTTGGACAAGCGGTCCTACACCTAATGCTGAATTTTTTAGGTTAATTGAGAATTGTGATAAAAGTAAAATTTATGCATGTGGTAACAATGCTGTTGTCAGGATGAGTGAAGTAAATCAAACTACAGGAACTACTATTGCGACTATTATACCTGCTTTTCCTCCTTTGTTTAATAATGAAATAAAATCGATTTGTACAGCTCCTAATGGGAATTGGTATGCTTTAACCAACGCTAATTGTAGACTTGCAGCTATAAGTCCTGGACTTGCTGGTTTATGGCATATTCCCAATGGTTACACCTTTAATTATTGGACCCCTTTAAATCTTCCTGGCCCAACTGGTAATGGCGCATTTAATGGAATTGCCTGCAATAATAAATTCATTTTTACATACGATGGAACAAGGCTTATGAAGCGTGACATTTGTAACGGAGCTCTTTTAACAAGCACCATTGTTCCAACTTCGGTAATGGAAGATGATTGGGGTTTATTATTAGATTCTTGCGGATATTTATACGTAGGCTCACAAAGCGCCGTTTATAAATACGACTCAAATCTTACATTGATTACTTCTTCGGTTACTCCTGGAAAAGTTTATGATATTTCAATCGGTATCAACCCAGGAGAAATATTGGTGTGTGGAGATGGATTTGCACAAAGCATGAACATGGGGTTTTGTCAGCCAGTACCTTTTTCAACAATTTGTCCTGTGCTCACCGCTACCATTAGCAGTATTTCTCCTCCCTGTAATTCATCCTGTATAGGATCTGCTACTATTACTCCCACTGGAACAGGACCTTTTGAATATTTATGGTCACCAGGTGGATTCACCACTCAAGTCGTTAGTGGTTTGTGCCCTGGAACTTACTCTGTGTTTTTAACAGATCGTTATATCAGAATGTGTTCACCAATTGTATTTACAATTACATCAGGAACAGTTCCAAATAGAGGAGCCACGGTAAGTAATTCCATTACTTGTGCCAACCCAACCGCCATCTTAACAGGCACGTCCAGTACCAGTGGGGTTACTTATTCATGGAGTCCATTAGGGGTAACAAGCCCAACAGTATCAACCGCCATCCCAGGCAATTATACCCTAACAGTTACGAACCCTGTTAATGGTTGCTCCAGCACAACTGTGGTTACTGTTTCGGCTTCTACAAATAGTTTAATACTGAACACAACGGTTACCGATGCTTATTGTGGAAGTCCTACAGGAACTGTTATTATTGGTATCACAGGTGGCGCACCCAATTATACCATTACAGAAGGTGGAGTCAATATTGCTTCAGGCGCTGTATCATCCTATACCCTTACAGGGGTTTCCTTGGGCAGCCATACCTTTGTAATATCAAGCTCCAATAGCTGTAACCAAACTTTGATTGTCAATATCTTGGATTTATGCGTCTTACCCGTTCAGCTGACGAAGTTTTCCGCCTCTTGCGCCGATCGTAAAGCAACAATTAAATGGACCACCGCCACTGAAATAAACTGTGATTCGTTTCTTTTATACAGAAGATCAAATCAGATAGACTTTGCAGCACCCATT
>JBKDJY010000083.1:0-4480 GCA_046345275.1 Bacteroidota bacterium | reverse complement strand
CTGAAAAATTTCAAAATCCGCCCACCTGTGTATGATAAAGGCAAAAAAACAAACGCACTCTTTTTAAACTATTTTATTGAGATTATATCATTTTATACTTGCAGATAAAATGTGAAAAATGTCTCAAAAGTGTTGATTTTAAATGCATTTTTAGTTTTTGAGCAGACTCTAAGTAAGCGTGCTTGATAATGAATGATACAATAATTCATGATACGATTAACTTCTTGTTTATTTTTGCGACTTGCAATCCTTAATGCTTGGAAAAATTTTGATTAAAAAAATCTACAAATAAAATACTCAGGTTTGCCTCAATCAACAACAGAAATGAATAAACTGGTCATTCCATATGAGAATTAAAAAATTTAGACCTATGAAACCCTTCCCTATCCTTCTTCTGGCTTTTTGCATAATTTTTATTGTTGTAAGTTGCAAAAAAACGAGCTCTAAAAAAGAGTTTACACCAACTTGTACTGGCACTAAATCTTTTGCATTAGATGTTAATCTTGTCATTTATGATAATTGCCGTAGCTGCCATATTAACTATGATAATTATGCTACAATTAAAGCTTCGGCGGATTTAATCAGAAATTCAATCGCATTCGGCACGATGCCGAAAAATGGTACATTAACTGATAAACAAAAAAACGACATTATTTGCTGGATTGATCAAGGGGCACCGTGGAATTAAATTAATTAATTTATTCTTCAGTTCTATTTTTTAATTGCATTAATAATTTATAAGAACCTTTTGTAACGATTGATGCGTCAATTAAATCTTTTCCATCTATTGAACTTATTTGGGTGAAATTATTTTCAGAAATTCCTTTTTTTATTTCATGCAATTCAAATTTATTTTTAGAATTTGAAATAAAAATATAATCTTTCCCTTCATAACTTACAATTGCATCTTCATTTATTGAGGATACTTTATTAATCTTTATCTCCACTTCAGCATTCATATACATTCCTGGTAAAAGCGTTTTATCATAAGAATCAAAATGACAGTGTACATCGGCGCTTCTGACTTCGGATAAATTCTGACTTATCAAAATGATTTCACATGGATACTTTTTATCGGGTTGATGATTATTAAATGCCAATAATTTTTGGCCGATTGATAATTTATCCAAATCTTTTTCAAATACTTGTAAATTCAGATGAATATCAGAAGGGTTAATTAATTCGAAAAGAATATCAGAAGGATTTACATATTTACCAATGTTGACATTAACTTTCGAAACAAATCCGTCAATGGAAGAATAGATATTGATGCTACGTGATAAACTAACTTCATTTAATAATTCTGGGTTAATATTTATTAATTTGAGTTTTTCTGACAATGCACTTAAGTTAATTTTTTGAGTTGTATAATCCATTTCACTTTGTTGGAATATTTTATCACTAGCAGCTTTACTGAGGTTTAACTCTTTTTGACGGATGAATTCTTTCTCATAAAATTGCAATTTTGATTTGGCGGTAAGATATTCCTGTTGTAATTGAATGTATTGCTGATCTTCCATTGAGGCAATCACTTCACCTTTTTTCACATGCATACCTGGTAATAATTTGGTGTATTTTAAAAAGCCACCTAATGGCATGCTAACAGAGACGATGTTTTGCGGCGGTACATCAATTTTCCCATTTAACTTCAAAATACCTGAAATTTTTCTAATTTCAATTTTTCCGAGTTTTATTTTAGAATTTTCAAATTGTTTATCTGTCAGTGAAACATTTGTTTCAATTGAAGTTTTAGTTGATTCTTTTTCTTTTGTTTGCTTATCAGCACAAGTTGAAAATAAAAATAAGCTCGTCAATAAAATAATTAAATTTTTCATTTGTCTAATTTTTTGTTTTTTATTACTGAATGGATATTTCAAGCGTTTTTATTGATTGATTAAATAATTAAGTTGAATAATTGTTTCATTAAGGTTTTTTATGGCATCTAAGTAATTAGATTGAATATCGATGGCTTGATTGGTAAGCATGACCCATTTTAAATAATCAAGCTCTCCACTTATAAATTGTTTATTAGCTGTTTCAATAATTAATGCAGCATTGTTGAGTGCTGTTTTCTCAAAATAATTAACTGTTTCTAAACTTGTTTGATACTGACCAATAAAAGATTTAAACACGGATTGCAAATTATTTTGTTCTTGTAAATAAGAGTTGTCAAATATCATTTCATTTATTTTTGATGCTCTTATTTTCGCTTTATTTGAACCGAAAAATAGTGGAATTCCAACGCCAACCTGCACCAATTGAAACCTGCTTGATGATGTATAATATTTATTATCTGCTCCAGCTCCCTTCATGGTCATATTATAATATCCAATACTTAAATCGGGCATAAGTTTTGATTTTTCTAATTTGGAGTTGAGCATTGACATCTTTTTCTGCTGCTCTATTATTTTCAAAAAAAGATGTTGATTAATTAAATTACTATCTAAACTTAATTTAAAATCAATTTTTAATTTTGATTCGGATGGAAAAAAATTTGTTGTGGAATTTAAAAGTAAATTAAATTGAAGTTTAACATTTTTCAAATCCTGTTCCAATTGTCTCAACTGAATTGCAATTGCTCCTCGCTGACTTTCGGCAGTTATTTTCTCCAAAATATTAGATTCTCCCTTCGAAAAACGCAAATTTGTTTTTTCTAAAAACGCGCTATAAATGCTATCATTCTTATATAATAATTTTTCTTTTTCTTTTAAATAGAGATAAGTATAAAATATTTGCCGAACTAATTTTTTAATATCACCCTCTTTTAATAAATTATTAAAAAGAGATGTTTTCCAATCTTCCGTAAATATTTTTTTTTGATTTGAATAAACCGTTGGAAAATTAAAAGATTGTGAAACTAAAAAACTGTTGTCGTTGTAATAGCTATTTATTTGACCATATTGTGCAGAAATATTAGTTTGAGGAATATTGGCTGCTGTTTTTATTAATTTTTTCTTGAATTCAGATTTCAACTTTTCATTTTTAACAGTTAAGTTGTTTAACAATGCTGTATCAATTGCAGTTTGTAAACCAATAGGTGTTTGTGAATGAGCTTGCTGAATAAACACACTCATCAATAAAATGATGATTCTTGTAATAGTTGGTTTAAGTTTTACATCATTCCCTTTTTCAAAAAGCACAAATAATATGGGTAAAACAAACAAGGTTAAAAACGTTGCAATCATTAATCCACCAATAACAACGGTTGCTAACGGACGTTGAACTTCTGCGCCTGCTCCGTTGCTTAGCGCCATTGGCATAAACCCTAACGATGCGACAAAGGCGGTCATCATCACTGGACGTAACCGAACTTTAGTGCCTTTTAAAACAATATGTTGGATGTCATTCATTCCTTCCTTTTTTAAGCGGTTAAATTCTGCAATCAAAACAATTCCGTTTAATACTGCTACACCAAACAAAGCAATAAATCCAATACCTGCACTAATGCTAAATGGCATTCCGCGTAAAGCCAAAAAATAAATTCCTCCAATGGCAGATAAAGGAATAGCTGAATAAATTAATAAGCCATGCTTAATAGAATTAAAAGCAAAAAACAACAATATAAAAATGAGAATTAATGAAACTGGAACAGCTATCATCAATCTTTGTTTTGCAGCGTTTAAATTTTCAAAAGCGCCGCCATAAGTTGGATAATAGCCAGTTGGAAATTTAATTTGATTTTCAATTTTTTTCTTTAATTCATTTACAATACTTTGGACGTCTCTTCCCCTCACATTAAATCCTATAACAATTCTTCGCTTTGCGTCCTCTCGTTGTATTTGATTGGGTCCATTTTTTATTTCAACTTTAGCCAATTGATATAATGGTATTTGCGTGCCTTGGGGTGTAGGTATTAAAAGATTCTTAACATCATCTATATTATTTCTCAAATCTGCTTGTAAACGAACCACGAGATCAAATCGTTTTTCACCTTCAAAAACTAATCCAGAACTTTGTCCAGCAAATGCGGTATTGATTACTTTGTTTATATCCCAAATACTCAAATTATATTGTGCAATTGCACTTCTATTGTAGTCAATTAAAATTTCCGGCATGCCAGTAACAGGTTCAACATATAAATTTTTCGCACCTTCAACTGTGTTGATTATACCTGCAAATTTTTCGGCATAAGTTGCAAGTGTATCTAAATTTTCGCCAAATATTTTACAAACCACATCTTGTTTAGCACCCGTCATTAACTCATTAAAACGCATTTGAACAGGGTACTGAAAACTAAATGTTGTGCCTAACACTACTTCCAATTCTGCGCTCATTTTTTCAGCTAAGTCATTAAATGTTTTAGCCGTTGTCCATTCTGATTTATCTTTTAAAATAATCATCATGTCGGCTGCATCAATAGGCATGGGATCTGTCGGCACCTCTCCACTTCCAATTTTAGAAATTACTTTTTCAACCTCTGGAAATTTTTTCTTTAAAATAAATGCTGCTTGCGTAACACTTTGAATAGTTGTTTTTAAAT
>JBKDJY010000082.1:0-26010 GCA_046345275.1 Bacteroidota bacterium | reverse complement strand
AAAGTTGCTAATAATAAAATAATCCATTAACTCTGATGGAAACAGTTCCTTTAATAATTGAATGCTTAGTGTTTCGATAATTTTTTAAGCTAAATGTATCTTTTTTTGGTTTAATCCCCAACTTTTTGACGTGATCCTTAATAATGAGATTGAGTTTTTCATGATTTTAAAATTTAATTTTTAGTAAAATTACATTTAACACATTATATGTTTTTATTTATGTTTATTATAAATATTATAAAATGTTTTTATGTTAATATTTTAGTTTTAATTATCGTTCAATTGATTATTACTATCACTTGCAACAGATTTTCTTTTAAATATTTCTAAAAAGTATCCTATCTGAAAAAAATCTTTTCCAGTTTCATCATTTATCTTATAGTCAAATTGGTGAACGTATCCAAGTTGTATGGTGCTAGTTTTACTGGGCTTATAACTTAAAGCTAAAATGAACCTGTTCCTTTCAAAATAGGGTTCATTGTTTGTGAAAAACAATTCGTTACTTGCACTAATCTGAAAAGGCTTATATTCATTTAAATCTTTGCCAAAAAAATAGGATAACCCAACTCTATACCTAAAACGATTTCTATAGCCATTACTTGTAAATCTTAATTCGGCTCGGTAGCGTTGTTCAATTTTTATCTTACCAATGCTTTGAAATAAATTTAATTGTGGCCAAACTCTAAATTCGTTATTGTTTTTTGGTAATACAAAATTTCCTCCTTCTTTATAGGTTTGATAGTTTCCTGCACCAATTGTAAATGCTGCATTCTTTTCAATTTTGTAATTTATTCCAGCTTTGTATTCAAAATAATGAAAATGATTATAAAATTTTAATGAGCGTATTTGCCCCTCACCAAATAGGCTCCATTTATCATTAACGGTGTACTTTATATTTACTATATTCCAGCTTCCTAAATCATTAGTTTGCGCTAAAATGCTTTTAAAGTTAATCAACAATAACAGAAGTATTAAAGACTTCGGTTTGAAATTGAAGCTATATTTAAATATTAATGTCTTCACTTTAATGATATTCTACTTCCATCCACCGCCTAATGCTTTATAAATATTTACTGTCGCATTGTATTGTCTTTTTTTAGTTATTATTAATTCAATACGTGATTGAAGGGCTGTTTTTTGTGTCATAAGTACTTCAAAGTAGGTTGCCCTACCTGATCTAAATAAGTCACTGGAAATTTCTATTGAAGCAGTAAGTGCTCTTACTTCATCTGTCTTTAAGTTATGTATATTTTCCAAATTATTTATATTTGATAGTTCGTTTGATACCTCTATGTAGCCATTTAGAATTGTTTTTTGGTAATTGTACAAAGCTTCTAATTGAATTGATTTTGCGTTTTTAAATTGTGCTTTAATGGCACTTCTATTAATGAGTGGAGTTACTAAACTACCCAGCAAATTGTAAGCTAGTGATTTTGGCGATACAAACAAGAAAGCTGTATTAAATGCTTGAAAGCCCAAATTGCCAGTAATATTGAATGACGGATAAAACGCTGTTTTGGCTGATTTTACATTTTGTTTTGCGACCATTAAATCAAATTCTGCTCTTTTAACATCTGGTCTGTTTCGTAAAAGTTGTGAAGGTATACCTGCTTTGATTTGAACGGGCAATTGATCAGAAAAAAGTGATTTTTCACGTGTGATTGACTGAGGAAATCGACCAAGTAAAAAATTAATCTTATTTTCATTTTCAGTTACTTTTTGTTTAACCTCAAATTCAAAGCTTTTTGAATTGAGCACTTGTGCTTCAAATTGTTTGATCGCTAATTCATTGGTAACTCCGGCTAGTTTTTGAACTTTTACTATTTCTAAAGCATCTTGTTGTAATTTGATTGTTTCAGTAATGATATCTAATTCAACATCCAGAGCTAACAAATCATAATAACTATTTGCAATTTCAGCCACTAAATTTGTATAAACTAAGTTTACTCCCTCTATGCTGCTTAGGTATCTTAAAAAAGCAGCCTTTTTTTTACTACGAAGTTTGCCCCATACATCCACTTCCCAATTGGTTTGTAATCCCACAAAATAGTCGGGTAATTGGTTAGGAACCAATTCTCCAGGACGAATTTCTGTCACTCTATTTCCCGCGTCATCCATAGTATAATATCCAAACCGGCGTTGCAAATACGAAAAATTCGCACTTACTGTGGGAAGCATAGCTCCTTTGCTTAAACGCAGATCGTTTCTTGCAATTTCTATTTTTTGCAAAGTCATTAATACATCTAAATTATTTTTCAAACCAGTATCAATCAAAAGCAATAAATTTTTATCAGTAAAATAATCTCTCCATTTTATGGTTGCTGAATTTGTGCTATCATAATTTTCTTTATATGAAGTAGGGAGATTTTTTATTTCTTTACTCGCAACTTGTTCAGTTGTTTTGCAACTCGAGCACAATAAACAAGTAGTTGCGAGTGCGGTCAATATTATTTTTGGATAACGTGTCATACTAAATAATTTCTTCTGTTGATGGAGTTTTTTCATTTGTTTGTGGCGCTAAGTTTTTTTTAGAAATGCTTGCAAAAATAAAATACAGTCCAGGAACGATAATTACGCCGAATATAGTTCCAAAGAGCATACCGCCTGCAGAAGCTGCGCCAATGGTTCTATTTCCTATAGCCCCAGCACCACTTGCGAAAATTAGCGGAAGCAACCCGGCAATAAATGCAAATGAGGTCATCAAAATTGGACGCAATCGTAACGTTGCTCCCTCAATAGCAGCTTGCCAAGGATTTAGACCTTCTTTACTTTTTAATACGGCAAACTCAACAATGAGTACTGCATTTTTGCCTAATAGACCAATTAACATCACCATTGCAACTTGCGCATAAATGTTATTTTCTAAGCCCAAGACTGAGAGTAAGAAAAATGCTCCAAATACGCCCGGAGGTAAGGAAAGTATAATGGGCAAGGGCAACATAAAACTTTCATACTGTGCCGCTAAAATGAGATAAACAAATGTAAGGCAAATTAAAAAGATATATATGGCCTCATTACCTGCATTTGCTTGCTCGCGAGAAGAGCCCGCCCAGTCAAATCCGTAGCCCTTAGGTAACGTTTTCTCAGCAGCATCTTTAATGGCATTAATTGCTTGACCGCTACTAAACCCTGTTTGAGGCTCACCGTTAACTATGGCTGAAGGATACATGTTGTACCGTGTTACTTGTTCAGGACCATATACCTTTACAATACTTAAAAAAGAAGAAAGAGAAACCATATTTCCATCTCTGTTCTTAACATTTAGTTTTAAAATATCTTGTGGCTTTGCTCTAAACTCTGGCGCTGCTTGCACCATTACTTTATACATTTGCCCAAAGCGAATAAAGTTTGTTGCATAATCACTTCCCAGAAATGTTTGGAGTGTGCTCAATACATCTCTAATAACAACACCTTTTTGGGCTGCTTTCGTATTATCAATGTTCACTAGGTATTGAGGGAAACTGGCATCAAATGAAGAGAAGGAATTTTTTATTTCTTTCCTTTTATTTAATTCAGCTGCAAATGTTTTTGCGACTTCTTCCATTTTTTTTAAATCTCCTTTTCCTGTTTTATCAAGTATTCTTAATTCAAATCCACTTGAATTTCCATAGCCCGGCACTGGTGGTGGTGTGAAAAATTCAATTTTTGCATCTTTAATATGCTTTGTTTTTTCTTTTAGAAGGAAAATGATTTCTTGATCAGTTTTTTTTCTTTCATTCCAATTTTTTAAGCTAATCAATTTCATCCCGTAAGAAGCTCCAGTTCCATCGGTTACAAAATTATATCCTACTAAACTTGAAATGGATGAAACACCTTCAATTTTTGAAGCTACTTTTTGTATTTCATTTAACACCTCTTCTGACCTCTCTAATGTAGCTCCCGATGGAGTTGTAACGCTTGTATAAATGGTTCCCTGGTCTTCGTTAGGAATAAATCCAGTGGGTAAAATAGATGCCAAGCCCCAAGTGCCAAAACAAAAAGCCAAAAGGGCTAAGGTAGTCACAACCCTTCTGTTTACAATTATCGTGAGTAGTTTTTTGTATCTGTCCGATAGTTTACTATAGCCTTTATTAAATCCGTTTAAAAACTTATTTAAGATATTTTTCTTTTTTTCTTTTCCGTGTTGATTTTTGAGTAACATGGCGCACAATGCCGGTGTTAGCGTTAGCGCGCTTACGCCGGATAAAATAATAGAGATAGCCATAGTAACTGAAAATTGTCGGTAAAATATTCCAGTGGGTCCGCTCATAAATGCTACAGGAATAAACACTGCCGACATTACCAAAGTAATAGCAATAATGGCACCGCTTATTTCTTTCATTGCCTGCTGTGTAGCTTCTTTTGCATCTAAATGTTCTTCTTCCATTTTAGCGTGCACCGCTTCAACCACAACAATGGCGTTATCTACAACAATTCCTATGGCCAAAACCAGAGCAAATAGCGTAATTAAATTGATTGAAAAGCCAAATAATTGCATAAAAAAGAATGTTCCTATTAGTGATACCGGAACTGCAATAGCCGGAATTAATGTGGAGCGAAAATCACCTAAGAAAATAAATACGATAAGTGCTACTAACAAAAAGGCCTCTACTAATGTTCGTAATACTTCGTGTATAGAAGCATCTAAAAAACTTGATACATCATAACTTGTTGTATAGCTCATACCCGCTGGAAAGCCTTTTTGCAGCTCTTCCATTTTTAACTTAATATTTTTAATTACATCACTGGCATTACTTCCGGGCCGTTGTTTAAGAACAATAGCAGCTGATGGGTTTCCATTTTCTTTCGAGAGAACGTCATAGTCCAATGATCCAAATTCAATTTCAGCAATATCCTTTAAGTGTAAAATTTGTCCGTCGGAATTTCTTTTAATGACCACATTTTCATATTGCTCTTTGGTATTATATTTACCTGAATACTTGATAACATATTGTAACGATTGTTGTTTTTTACCAGAACTTTCACCAACCTTACCCGGAGCGGCTTCCACATTTTGTTCCTTTAAACTTTGTACGATATCTTCCGTAGAAATATTAAACGCGTTCATTTTTATAGGATTAAGCCAAACTCTCATCGCATATTCACGCTGTCCCATAATATCGGCATAACCAACGCCTTCAATCCGTTTTAGCTCTGCTAAAATATTGATGTCGGTATAGTTGTATAAAAATTTTTCATCCAAATTTTTATCAGTACTTAATATATTTAAGTACAACAACATGCTATTTTGAACTTTCTCAACAATAACTCCCGATTTAATTACCTCCTCGGGCATTTCATCTAAAACGGAAGCCGCTCTGTTCTGTACGTTGACTGCAGCAATCTCGGGATCAGTGCCGGCTTTAAAGATGATATTGATAACACTTGTGCCATCATTACCTGATACCGAAGACATGTATGCCATGCCCGGCACCCCATTAATGGCTCTTTCTAATGGAGTAACAACTGCTTTAATGCATGACTCTGCGTTAGCACCCGTGTATTTAGTTGTAACTGTTACTTCCGGTGGTGCAATATCCGGAAACTGAGTCATTGGTAATTGAGTAATTGCCAAGCCCCCCAATATTGTTATTACCAATGAAATTACAATGGAAAGAATAGGACGTTCTATAAATTTATTGAACATTTTACTTAGAATTAAAAGTTGAAATAATTTGTTTTAGTGAAAGAAATTCCGGTTGAATCTTATCTCCATCCTTTACATTTTGAATTCCCTCAAAAATAATTTTGTCTCCAGTTGCCAAACTATTATCTATGACAAATAAATGAGGCAAACTTTGTTTTACAGTAATATTTTTACTGGAAACAACGCCGGCTGGACTTACAACAAATACATAGAATTTATCTTGTATTTCAAAGGTTGATTTTTGAGGAATAATTAAAACGTTTTCTAATTCATTCACAATCTGTACTTTTCCGCTTGAACCATGACGCAACAATATCTCCGGATTTGAAAACTTAGCTCTAAAGGCGATATTTCCTGTATTTTTATTAAATTCTCCATCAATGGTTTCGATATTGCCCTTATACTTATGGGGATTATTATCAGCTAAGACCAGTGTAATTTTGTTTTTTTCTAAAGATGCTTTTTGAGCCCTAATATTTAAGTACTCTTTTTCTGAAACATTAAAATAAGCAAATACTTCATGATTATTGGAGAGCGTCGTTAACAAATCTCCTTCATCAATCATACTTCCTTTTTTAAAAGGGATGCGATCAATTATCCCGTCAAACGGGGCTTTTATTTCGGCAAACGACAAGTTCAATTTTGCAGATTCTACTTCAGACTTTGCTTCATCGATTTTAGCATTTGCCGCATCTAGCAGTGCGTGAGCTTTATCTAATTCGGTTTTTGAAACTATATTTTTCTCGTGTAACTTCTTTACGTTTTCAAGTTCTAATTCGTCAACTTTTAGTTCAGCAATAGCCGATTTTAACTTCGATTGAGCTTTTAATAACTCTAATTGAAATCCTTCTTTTTGAATACTAAACAATACTTGACCAGTTTTAACAGAGGATCCCTCATCAATGTAAATATTTTCTAAGTGGCCTTTTATTTTTGTACGTATCTCTACGTTTTGCAGAGAATGAATATCTGCTACATATTCACTAATATAGTTGGTGTCTATAATGATTGGGCTTGTTACTAGAAAATTATTTTTCTCAGTTTTATTTTCGTTGTTGGTTGTGCAGGCATTGCATATTATGGCAACACCTAATAATGGCATTAGTTTGTTCATTGCTTAAGTATAATTTATTTTTAGTGTATATTTTTATTTATAATTTAATGTTTTAGTGCGCGTTTTTTTACAGTTCCACCACTTACATCTCTAATGCTATTCATTATAATAAATGCTGTTGGTTCAATTTTTTTAATTTCGGTTGTTAGTCTGTTAATTTCAAGCCTTGTAATTATAGTATATAAAATATCTAGTTCTCTTAAAGAATTAGTTTTATTGAATCCGGCTTTCCCATTATATATTGTTACCCCTAAACCAATTTTACTAATTATCATTTGTCGAATTTCTTCACTGTGACTTGAAACAACTGTTACTCCAATATATTCATCAATACCCTCAACAATAAAATCTAATGTTTTAGAAGCAGCTAAGTATGTTATCATTGAGTATAAGGCTATTTCAACCCCTAATAAATAGGCTGCTGCTCCAAAAATTAAAACATTAATAGCAATAATCACATCACCAATTGTTAATCCAAATTTTCGACTTAAGTATATTGCTAATACCTCTGTTCCATCAATAACAGCACTTCCTCTAATAGCTAAACCAATACCTGCACCTAAAAACATGCCGCCAAAAATTGAAACTAAAAGATTATCATTTGTTATAATTGGAAATGTAACAGTGGCAACAACGGCAGATAAACCTAAAATGGCCAATGCTGTTTTTAATGCAAATGTTTTGCCCATTACTTTATAAGCAAGCAAAATAAATGGAATATTAATATAAATAATTAATGAAAATAAAGGGATTTTTGATATCTCTGCAACCAATAGTGCTAATCCTGTTGCGCCACCATCAATAAAATTATTAGGCAATAAAAATCCTTTTAATCCAAAAGCGGCAGAAAATATTCCAAGAGTTATAAATATAAAATCTTTAAGATTCCGTTTACTAGTAATTAAAAATTCTCTGTGGGTCTTTGCAGCCGAATAGGATGAATTACCCTTACTATTTTTAAAACCCCTGCTTTTAATTGCGATTCTAGTCAGTTTTTTTCTGAATGATGATTTCATTTATAAGATATTACTATTTACAAGTATTTGCAGTTTTGGTTGTTTAAATTTTGTAACTATACATTTTTATTAATTATGAGTTTTTTCTGAACTGCATGTTTAAATATTCATTGAACAAGGCGAAACCCATGCCAAAATAAAGTAATGTTTTATCAAGTTTAAAATGCAATGATTCTAAAATTAGATACCCACCTATTAGAAGTAAAAACGAAAGGGCTAAAAGTTTTATACCAGGATTTTTATTAATAAAAGCACTTATTTTTTGAGCAAAAATCATCATCAAAACCATTGATGCGATTACAGCGGTAATCATTAACCAAATTTGGTCCACCAATCCAACCGCTGTTAAAATTGAATCAAAAGAAAATATGATGTCAATAAAAATAATTTGAACAATAACATTACGAATGGTATTAGCATTATTTTGACTCTTCTTTGCATCGCTTTCCTTTTTATACAATTTATGATGTAATTCTATAACTGTTTTAAGTAATAAAAAGAAACCTCCTAAAAATAAAATCAAGTCTCTGCCACTTACAGAAAATTGTCTGACTGTAAAAAGCGGTTCTGTTAAACCAACCAACCAACCAATGCAAAATAACAAGATGACTCTACAAACCAACGCCACTAATAATCCAATATTCATTGTAGATCTTCTTTTTGTTAAAGGAACTTTGTCAACTAGAATAGATATAAATATGATATTATCAATTCCAAGAACAAGCTCCATGAAAAATAGAGTTATAAGGGGGATGATCCAATCTGTATTATTAAAAATTTCCATATAGATGTTTTTTCTTGAATTAATTTACCAGCCTAAACGTACACCGAAACCTTGTGGATTAAAATTATTAAACGGTATATTTAAAGCAGGGTTAGAAATAGGTTTTAACGCTTTAAACAAATGAATTCCTTCACTCTGTTTTTTGTTTGGAAACAATTCTATATAGTTAGAATTTTTCAGTAATTTATTATAGTTTTCTGAGTCAAATGTATAGTCGTAGTTATCAACCTGCACCAAATGCAATGATGGCAGATAACGAATTATATTAGCTGTTTGATCAAAGTTTAAGTAACGCTCTCCACTTAAATTTAAAGTTTCAAGTTTGGTTAAACTAAGAAATGTAGATGGTAAAGAAATAAATTCATTACCACTTATATCCAAATACTTTAAGTCTTTAATTTTTAAAATTCCAATAGGAAAGGAGGTGAGGTGATTGTTTTGTAGACTTAAAGATGTAATATTTTTAAGCATAGAAATATCATCAGGTATTTCTGATAAATCACTATTTGATATAGATAAATTATTTAAGTGTGCTTCTTTTGAAAGTATGGAAAAGGATTTCTTAAATTTAAACTGTGGAGAGACACTTAAGCTTAACGACTCAATTTCTTTGTTTTTGAGAAAACCTTTATCAATTGAGTTAATAATATTCCCCTCAAAGTCAAGAACCTTAAGATGTCTGAATTTTCTCACTTCCTTCGGAATCTCTTGTAAACCGTCATATCTCATACTTAAGTATTCAATACTATTGTTAACGGCAATGTTTTTGGGCAATTTGAGGTTTAAATTACTATCTAAATGTAAACGCTTAAGGTGTGTAATTTTATTGATGACTTTAAAACTCTGATTGAAGTCCAAATATTTCTCATTGTTCAAGTATAATTCTTCCAAATTTGGAATTAATGAAACTTGCTCGGAGAGTAGAGTGAAATTATTCCCACTAATATCGAGGACTTTTAAATTTGTAAGTTTGTCAAGCCCTTTTGGGAGTTCAACTAAACTATCAAATGAAAGGTTAAGATTTTCTAAATTGGTAAAAAGAGAAAGATTCAGACTATCAGTGTTTAAATACTGGTTACTCAATTTAAGTTTATAAACATTCAAAGGAAATTTATATGCTTCTTTTAAATTATAAAATACACTATCTTTAAAATTAATATTGCTTTGAGAAACAACTAAGTTGGTAGTGAGCAGTGCCAACAAAAATATTCTATACGTTGTCTTCATAAATTTTTGTTTAAAAGCATAAGAAAGGTTAAATGTTAGATACAAAACTAACAGTTATATTACATTAATTATTATTTATATTTGTTATAAACTACATTAAATTATTTTATGCATTAAACACTTCATCAATTGCAAGTTTTTTTTAAATGTGGTTTAGTTTAAAAACATTACAAAGGCCTCTGAATACCTAAATATGAAGTCAAATTCTATTTAATTTGAGAAAACGAAAGATATCCAAATAGGAGCATGGGCAAAGAAAAATTTAATTTGTTCATGTAAAAATTAAGATGATTTAAACGCACTTTCGTGATTTGTTTTAATATGTGGACCTAAAAATACTTTCGAATAGATGCGAATGGCCGATATTCCATCAATTATTAAACTTGAAGTTGTAAAAAATGCCAATGCAATTTGATCTTCATGAATGTGTGTAAAGATAATGTCTTCTCCAATAAAAGTGGGTGTGATGGGAAAACCCGTTAATCCCAAGCATGAAATTAAAAAAACAAACGCATATTTTGGATGTTCATAGGAGTGTCCATTAAAATGATTGAGGTTGACGTGATTTTCTTTTTGTTTCAATTTTCTAATTGTAAAAAAACCTAAAATTCCCAACAACACAATCCCACTGATATATAATAAAGACTGAGAATAACTATAATGTTCATTAAAAGAAATGGCTAAAACAATCCAAAAGTGATTAATGATTATTAATTCCCAAGCTAAATAAACATTCTTACGTTCAGTGTAAGATTTCAATACCATCAAAAATCCGATGAAAGAAAATAGAGTTGGTAAGATGTGATGAATTTGTTCAGGTATTTCGGATTCATGATACCATAAAATGATTCCAAATACATAGGCTGGAATAAAATAATATAACACATTTTTGGTTGTAATGAAATTAAATGATCGTCCCATTTTTTTCAACGGTAACCAAAGATTATAAATGAAAGTGTCTAAATTAAATTCCTTCAAACAAAGAATGTATAAAGTATATTTTATTCTTTTTGAAAAAGAATCTTCAAATGTTTCTGAGCGAGGAACAAAATTATAAAATTGCTCTTTGATTAAATAAGTGACAGATGAAGGCGAAATTAATAACTGATAAGTTCTTAAAAATGCATTTCCTGCAAAGTGAAGTAGTGCGATATTTTCGAAACCCAGAGCCAATTCTATAAATATTAAACCAATTTGAGAAATAGAAGAATAAGCAATTTGACTTTTGATGCTGGATTGAACGCGTGCAATGCCAGTAGAAACAATACTTGTGGCTAATCCTAAAATACCAATCATTAACCTTGCTGATAATTGATGTTCCCATAATTCAAAAGTACGTAGTAATAAAAACACACCCAAGTGCACAGATAACGATCCGTAAAAAATGGCTGTAGATGGTGTCGGTCCTTCCATTGCCCTTGGCAGCCATGATGAAAATGGTAATTGTGCAGATTTTGCAGCTGCTGTTATCAATATCATCAATGCTATAAAGATACCAATGAAACTATGTGTTTGTAAATGCTCATTAACTAATTGGTCGTTTTGTAATTGAAAAAAAGTAATGTTTTCATGAAAGAGATGATGGCATGCCCACATGGCTAATATTAATCCAACGTCTCCTAATCTATAAATTGAAAATACTTTGAAAGCATTTTTAACTGGTAAGTATCTGTCCCGATAAAACGCAATTAATAAAAATGAGGATAATCCTAATATTTCCCAACCAACAAAAAGTGTTTCTAAATTACCAGAAAAAACAGTAATGTTATATCCTACATAAAATAACATGATGGTGTTGAAAAAACGTTTGTAACCACTTTCTCGATGCAAATAATAACTGCAATAGATGGTTACTAGAAACGTTAAGAATGAGCCAACAAGCATGTATACAGCAGTTATCTTATCAAAACAAAAATCAATAAAAAATTCATAATCAGTTGTTTTGTAAATTACCAAGTTTTTAAAATCAATCGTGTCATTTACATTGATAAGCCAATAGAAAGAAAAAATTAAAAAACTTAAAAAATGAAAACCAACCGTATAGATGGCACTTTTAGAAATTAATTTTTCATTATTTTTTGGAATAATCGTACTTAAAATAAATCCTAAGAAAGGAAATAAAATAAAAAATTGGATGATGACTTGCATAAACATAAATTTATTTAATAAGATATACTGGTAAATTTTCTTGAGAGGATTCAATCACAAGATTGATGTCGTCTATTTTTTTAATCGGTTGCTTGATGACTTCATACTTTTTAAATTCCCCTTCTTTAAAAACAAACTGTTCTTTTGTTTCTGGATTGATGGCGACTAAATGAATCCATTCATTCATAAACCACTCATACATGGCATCAACAGATTTAATGGTATTTAAAACAACTTCAGGAAAATGCTCAACAATAATTAATAATCGCAATGAATCATGAACTTCAATCATTTGACTTGGCAAGCCTGGTCTTAAATCTCCATCAATGCCATTGGCCACACCAAACAAACCCATTACATTATGAGGTAATTTTGTGCCAGCGCCTAATTTTTGATTATCAACTCTTGAGAAAAAATATTCTAAATTAATGCCGCCACAAACAGGCCCTAATGGTTTCATGATGTTTGTTAGTAATTTTCCATCCAAGTCTATTTTATAATTATAAGAATTCATAAATGAACGTCTGTCTAAAAATAAATGCTTCGTAAAATCTCTTCCTCCCACAATACACAAGGCATTGGTTGCATGGTTTAATTCAGGTCGTGGTTCAAAAATAGAAACAGACCGTGTTCTAATTTTTTCATGGATTTGCTTAGCAGATAAAGTTGTGTCGATAGAAACCAATCTGCGTGAACGTTCTTTTGCATTTGAATCAAGCGCTTTATGAAATACTTTCTCATTTTTTTTGTGATCATCTGCATTCAAAGTTGACAATGAGTTTTCATCAAAAAAGCTAATGTCATCGCGAGATGTATCATGCAGGCCGCCTAAAAATTGTGTTTTTTCAGGAATAGAAATTCCTCTTTGTAATAAAAGCGCTCTCACTTCTTTTTTATTTGCCATGAAACTCATCACGCGTGCATTCACAGAACCTGTCCTACCAGAGCAAGCGCCACAATCATAACCGGCGTAATGTGGATTATTGACACTGCTTGAACCATGACCAATTAAATATACAATTGGAGCAAAATCATTAATTAATCCGATGCTTTTTAATAATGCCTCGACACGATCAGCCATTTCTTGAATGGTAAAGCCAATTTGTAAATTATTTTCTTTATCATTCAAATCTGTATTTTCTATTGTTAGTTTAGAAAATTGATCCATGTGATTAAACGAAGAGGCGGTTGAAGGACTCATCGTTGGTTTAAATATATT
This sequence comes from Bacteroidota bacterium, assembly GCA_046345275.1. Lineage (GTDB taxonomy): Bacteria > Bacteroidota > Bacteroidia > B-17B0 > Aurantibacillaceae > UBA4416. The sequence goes on along the minus strand of JBKDJY010000082.1, from coordinate 12,876 downwards.
TTGAAATAATTTAAAGGCCGACCAAAAGCCTAATGTTTGTGAAATGATTGAACCACCAAGTAAAGAATGAGAATGATTGGTAAAGTGAACATCTTTTCTCCTAATATTTTTTGTGTCAATTTCTTTTATTAAATATTTTGGCGTAACAGGTGCAGGGCAAAGCTTGCTATAAAATTTGCCATGCTCTGGTTTAAAATAAAACTCTACCCCAAAAAAACCTGGCGTTCCAAACGTTTCACAATGTTTATCATTATCTTCAATATATCTCCTTATAGAACACTCTCTGTCATCAATACAGAATAAAGCTTGGAAGCTTTTTTGATGGGTCTCATGGGTTTCTTTTTTCATTAAGTTTATACCACTTAATACGCCATCATAATAACTCCACTCAAAGGCATTTTGAAAAATAAATAATACTTCATTTAATTCTGTAGGCTCATCATCTAAAAATAAATTACGTGGCACTTCATTTAATTTGGTGGCGAGTGGTGCCCAATTCTCGCCAAAAGCATAATCCAACGCATCAATTTCTAACAAAGACTCAAATATGATTAATTCTTGAATGGAAATTTTTTTTGGATCTAGTAAAGTTTCAGGATGATCTTCGATGGAAGAAGTCATTCCACTCCATCCTTGATGTGCAAACTGTTGGTCAAAAATATATTGCTTATATAAATGTTCTTCACCTACCAATATTTTTAATAAATCTTTTATGTCGCAAGATGTTTTTAAAAATAATTTTCTGGCTCTTTTGGTTTTAAATAAACTTGATAAGCTTTTTTTCTCAATCTCTCTAAGTGATGATAAAAAACCTTTTTCGTGAACAGGAAATTTCCAAATAGAAATTCCTTGATCGAGATAACTACATAAAATTCTAAAAATTTTTGGATGTGTTATGGAATCAATATTGATGTGGTATTGCGTTCGCCAATGAGCCCGAAGATTGCCAATAATTGAATGATTGGATTCATCGTATTCTTTTAACAATAACCGATCCAACCAAAGTTGTAATTTTTCTTTCCCTTTTTTTTCAATAATTATTTTTTCAAGGTTTTCATGGATGATGCGTTTTGATTGGTATAAACTTCGGAATTCACTTAACGATAAAGACACTTGATATCCAAACATTTTTGAAGCCTTCCGAATAGCATGATCAAATTTTAAATGTTGGAAAGCATGCAAGGTATTATGATGAATAAAATCTTTTAACGGTGCTTGCGCTGGTAAATAATGTTTTAATTCATGAATCACATCATGTTCATTAAATTCAATATTTGTTTTGTTTGTATTCATAGGTTTGATGATGGTATTAAAAAGTATTCTAATTAAAATGCGATTTGATATTGCAAAACAATTTGTCCTCGCCTTGCGCTTTTAATTTCATGGATTTCTCCATTGCTGCTAGCACTGAAAATTGGACGACTTTGGTAATCAAAAGAGATCTTAGAATTTTGTCCACTCAAAATCCAATTTACTCCAATATCATAAATCAAGACAGGATCACTTAATTTTTGATAATTTGCTAATGAACCAGAAAAATAAGGTTGCAGCGTCCCTTCTTTGCCTAACAAATTCTTTTTAAATAAATAAGCTGCTTGCACATAAGTAACTTGTCCAGTTCCAATTAATGGAGCAGCATTTCCAGCACCATTAAAACTTGAAGAACCAATTGTTCCATTTGCAGTGTTCATCGCGCCAATATTGCGAATATAATTTGGACCAAAATCGTAATTAAGAAATGCAACATAGGCGGTAATGGCATTTTGATTTTCTTTATTTAAATAATAATCTAAAAATAAATCAACGGCAAATTGTTGCAAAGGTTTAGAGATGGTATCATTTAATTCATTTCTATACCACATGGCATTTTTTTGATAGGTGAAGCCAGTACCAATATTGAATACTCTTTTTTTTCCTAGATAAGAGCCTGTCATGTATGGCAATTGATTGCTTTCTTTTTCTAAAAATTGCCACATAAAATATCCTTGGTATTGTAGTTCAGGAGCTTTTGTTGAATAATAAGCAATACTGTTTCCAGTTGCAGGTAATGCTTGAACTGCGGTTAATGCATTTTGAACTGGAAAAGGATTTGCGGCTGCCAAACGATAATCAAATCTTTTGATTTTTCCTTTAGCGTAAACACCTAGTTTCCTCACAAATTGATCAGTTACATCATTAGTTGTTTCTTCAACTATTGGTAAATCCAAGCAAAGAATATTTCCTACACCTGATGACGTATAACGTGAGGTTCCGTTCCATCCATTTAATCCACCACCAACTGTGATGTAATCTTTATAGATACTATATTCGGCTGTGATATCGTGGAAAAATAATGGTGATTTTCGGGCAGACAAGCTATTGAAACTATTGATTCCGAATTGCGTATAGAAAAAAGTTTTTTTATTGACTTGCCCCATAATTTGATACCTCACACGTCTTAGTCCAACATCAAAGGTTTCTTTTTTTGGCGTACCGTAAATTGTTGATCCCGGATTATTATCATTAACTCTTATCCAAACTTGTGCTAGGCCAGTTCCCTTAATGTACCTTGTACTATCATCTGATAAATATATTTTTAAGCCGTCCTTAAATCTAACACTGGGCAGTTGTGCAAATTCATTCATCGAAAAGAAAATTGCTAGAACTATGATTATGTTTTTCATTTGTAGATTTTATTTTAGTTGATATACTTAATATGTTATGTCCAATCGCCTGCTCACTGAAATGTTTGCTAAACATTTAACTTATTTGCGTTTGTAAGGTTGAAAAAAATGGTCTTGCTAAGTTCTAACTTAAACAATGCTAAAAAATTATAAAATCAAATAACACTAAATGAGTAGAAACTTAGCAAGGATTTTCAGAGCCTTAGCTCAATTTCAATACCCTTGCTGAAGTAGGCGCATGACCAAGTTGCCTGTGATTTTCAAAGCCTTGTAATTTTATTGATCCACCTTCATCTTTATAATCTTCTACCAATCCATTTAGCGCAATAATGGAAGTATGATCCACAATTTTAGCTTTACTCACATCAATGGTAATATTTTTTCCTTGGCGTAAGGTTGCAAATATTTTTCTAAACCCTAGGATATTGGTAAATAATAAAGAGTCATTTATTGTTACAGTATAATCTTCTTCATTAATTTTAGTGACATTAATATTTGATTTAAATAAACTAGGCAAATTAGCGCCATTGATGATATTCACAAAAATTTCAAGAATTATTCCAGTGCCAACTCCTATTAACAAATCTGTAGTTAAAGTTACAATGATGGTAGTTACAAAAATAATAAGTTGTGATTTACCTATATGTAGCATATGTATAAATTCTTTTGGGTGAGCTAATTTAAATCCAACAAATATTAGCATAGCAGCTAAAGCAGCATTTGGAATCAATTCGATAATAGGCACGGCAACTAATACAGCTAACAATAAAAATAAACCATGAAAAAAGTTTGCCCAACGTGTTTGTGCGCCATTACTAACGTTGGCTGAACTACGCGCAACTTCACTAATCATTGGTAAACCACCCATTAAGCCAGCAAATGTGTTGCCAATACCTACTGCAATTAAATCTTTATTGAAATCTGATTTACGTTTAAAAGGATCTAGTCCGTCAATTGCTTTAGCTGTCAACAAAGATTCTAAACTTCCAATTAAAGAGAATAAAATTACATACATGATAAAATCACCAGTGTGAGAAGTTAATGCAGAAAAATCGGAGTTAATAATCCCTCTGCTAACAAAATCTCCCTTCAAAGCAAAACCATTTGTAAAAGCTTCAAAAATACTTCCAATTTTAACTAAGGAAAAATTGGAAATAGCACCGTCTGTTTTAATATGTAAAACAATACCAAGTGGAATAGCAAAAATTAATACAATTAATGGAGCAGGGATTTTTTTTAATTTTTGGTGTTTTACAAAACTCATTCCTATTAATATTAGTAAGCAAGCAATTCCTATCTCAGCAATATGTGCATTTTCATGCATGATGCTTTCTGGAATCATTGCTAACAATTCCAAAGGTTCTTTTCCTTTTAATTCTTTAGGATCTATCCCTAACAGTGAATGAATTTGTTTCGACATGATAATAATTCCAATCGCTGCTAACATCCCATGAATGGCGGCACTTGGAAAGAAATCAGCTAACTTACCTAATTTAAAAACTCCAAATAAAACTTGGATAATTCCAGCAACCACAATGGCGCCTAACGCTAAATGCCAACCATTGTTTCCGCCTCCAAACGCTGCAATAGCTCCGCCGCAAATTGCAATCAATCCAGCAGCTGGACCTTTAATAGTTAAGCGAGAACCTGCAAAAAAACTAACAACGACTCCACCAATGATGGCAGTTACGAGTCCAAATATAGCGGGAAAGTCAGACGCTTTTGCAATTCCTAAGCTGAGAGGCAATGCCAACAGAAATACTAAAAATCCTGATAAGGCATCTTTTGAAAAATTTTCTTTCAATCCTGCGAATCCATCAGCAGGATAATATCTTTTTTTTGAATCTGGTTTCATATGTCTTAATTTTTTATTTGTTAGTTGGAATACCCAGTTTAGTCATTTGTGTTTGTGCTTGAAGCAAACATGGGTATTTCATAATTTATATTTTATTTGTTTTTAAATTTTGAGTATTAAGAGTTTATTACAAACGTAAAATTGATTTAATTTCTAAATGCATTTTTTATATAATTGACTAAAAACTTTGTAATATTCAAACATGATTGAATTCACTTTTAGGGTTATATCATTATTTATTTTGTTATTTTTTAAATTTACAAAACACAATAAAGAACGTGTTGCTAGATTTTGAAACTAAAAAATCAGACTATAGGATATAGCTGAAAATGCCCTTATGTATTAATATAAGGACGAATGATTAAAAATCAGATTCGGAAATTACAAACCACAATATAAATTGGGTTTGATTTTTTTTCTGCTAAAGGTCTAGCAAAAATAGGGTAAGTTTTATATAACTCATCCTTAAAAAAAGAAATAAAATAAGGTAAAAAAAACAATTGAATGTTTAAAAAATCTTCTGTTTCGTCTTCTGTTTCTTCGAGAAATGAATCAAAAGAACTTGAATTATTTCTTTCTTTTGGAGACAATGAACAAGATTTAGTTTGAACAATTTTGCTATTGTATTCTTTTGAATTTAAATTTTGAATGTTAGCAATACTAAAAGAAGACAAAAAGCAAGTTAGGAAGAATACAGAAAAATATTTAGACTTATTTAATTTCATTAGTGGTTCAAAAGTAGAATTTTTTTTGACTATTTTTTAATTAATTTAAAAGAAGTCCTGTTAAAAAATTGTAAACGAGAAAATAGATAATTATTACAATTTTTTGAAAAAATTGAAATCACGCACCTTGTTTACATTTTATTGTACTGATGTTTTTTAAAATTCGTACCTATAAATTGGATCAATATCTCCTTTATCATCATATACAGCTTTAAGTTCGTTTATTAAACCGCTATTTAAGCCATATACCCAGCCATGAATTTGTACAATTCGTTTTTCATGCCAAGCTTTTTGTACAATTTTTGTTTCAGCCAAATGTTGAACTTGTTGTATAACGTTTAGTTCAGTAAGTCTATCTGCTCGTTTGTCTTCATCCAGAATCGCATCTAATTCAATACGGTGTTTGTTATAAACGTCTTTAATATTCCTTAGCCATTTATCTACTAATCCATAAGTAGTGTGAGTCATGGCAGCTCTTATACCACCACAACCATAATGACCACAAACTATGATGTGCTTAACACCTAAAACATTTACTGCATACTCTAACACACTCATTAAATTAAAATCAGTATGTATAACCATGTTTGCTATATTTCGATGTACAAACATTTCTCCACTTTCAGTACTTGTCACTTCATTAGCTGGAACTCTACTGTCACTGCAGCCTATCCATAAATAGTCAGGTTTTTGACCCAAAGACAATTTTTTAAAAAATTCTGGATCATCAAATTTTTTTTCTAATGCGAAACGTCTATTTCCATCTATTAATTTTTGATATGCTTTATCCATTATTTTTTAATGTTATATTTTATTAATTCAACTTTTATATTTTTTCTATCAGCAAATGTGATGAATTCATTAATTACGTCTTTACAATCTCTGTTAATTTTTCTATTAATACTGCCATCAATAATGACTTTGCTTTTTGGTTCTATTTTCAAAAAGTATTTAATTAAATATCCTTTATTGAAAAATGTAACTTGTTGTGGCAATTTAATTAGATAATATAATTGCCCATCAATGGTGTCACTGCTAAATTCGAAACCTGATTGTATATTATCTTTGATAATAAAAATAATAGACGCTAATAATCCTACTCCAACTCCTTTTAATAAATCAGTAAAGAGCATTACCAATATTGTAAGGATAAAAGGGATAAATTGTTCTAACCCAAATTTTCGCTGTTCCCTAAATATACCAAGTTTTGTTAATTTTAATCCAGTCATAATTAAAATGGCAGCCAGACAAGCATTAGGAATAAGAGCTAGTAAATTTGGTAGTACTAAAACGCTAATTAATAGTAAAATGGCATGAATGATTGCAGATAATTTTGTTTTTGCTCCTGAATTTATATTTGCCGAACTCCTCACTACTACTGAAGTTACTGGTAAGCCTCCAATAAAACCACAAGTAATATTTCCGATGCCCTGAGCCAATAATTCTTTGTTTGTATTTGAAATATTTTTTTTAGGGTCTAATTTATCTACAGCTTCAATTCCTAATAAAGTTTCTAAACTAGCAACACCCGCTAAGGTAAAAACGATAATCCAAAATTTACCACTATTTGAATAACTAAAGTCTGGAAAAAAAAGATTTGATTTTAAATCTTCAAGAGAATTGATAGTTGGAAGATTGACTAAATGCAATGAGTCAATATGTAAAAATGAATTATTTTTAAAAGATATGTTTAAAAGAATTGCGAAAAGAACAGCTATTAATGGACCTGGAATTTTTGACAGGAACTTATCTTTTTTATAAAATCTCTTACTAGAAATAATTAAAATTAGAAAAGATACTATCCCAACAATAATTGATCCAGGAGTTACAAAATTAATCATGTTCACTAATTCTGTAAATGAGTTTTCTCCATCTAACTGAATAAATTGTTCATCACCTTCCGGATCTTTATCATATCCAAATAAGTGGGGTATTTGTTTGATAATTAAAATAATACCAATACCTGCCAGCATGCCTTTAATAACTGCATTTGGAATATAATTTCCGATGGAACCAGCTTTTAATATTCCTAAAATTAATTGAACTACTCCAGAAAAAACAACGGCAGCTAAAAAAACTTGGTAACTTCCTAATTGAGCCACCGAGGCCAAAACAATTGCTGTTAAACCAGCTGCTGGACCAGAAACACTAAATTTTGAACCACTAAAAATGGTAACTAAAATACCACCAATGACTCCTGAAATAATCCCCGAAAATAAAGGAACATTGCAAGCCAAAGCAATCCCTAAACATAATGGCAAGGCTACCAAGAATACTACTAAACCAGCCTTAAAATCGGCAAGTATATTTTCTTGAAACATATTTTTTTGACTAAAATTTAAATAGATGATTAATTACGTTGAAAAAATAATTGTTTGATTCAACAAAAATCTTTTTTAAACTTTTGGAGGAGGGCTTTGAATAATTTTAAGACCTGAAACTAATTTTGTTTCAATATAGCGCAAAAAAAAAGAATTATTATAATGAAAATATAATGCTTGAATATTTTCGAACTTAGAAATTATTTTGGCATCTTCTTCTACTTCCTTTTTTTCATTTTCTTCTTCTTCCTCCAAATCATCAAAATCAGATTCATTCAAAACAATAGAAAGTGATTTTTTTACGAGTTTAAATGTTGAATTAAATGAAACAAAAAAAACGCTTACTAGACATATCAAACATAATAAGTATGTAGCTGAAGTTTTCAATTGAAGTAAAGGTATTATTTTTTAGTATATAAATAACTTTTAAAATATGACTTTAAAACCTTCTAAATTTTAAAACCAACTTCAATAAAAAAATATAAAATGAATCAGAATAAAAAAAAGATACTATTTATCTAACCAAGCTTTAAAATCGGAAACCCTTTCTCTACTCACTACCGCAGATTCATCATCTAATAAATCAGAATTTATTTTTAAACGACTATTAAAATAAGTATTAACTTTTTGAACAGCATTCATCGCAAGCAATACTTTTCGATTAATTCTAAAAAACAATTCTGGTGAAACTAAACTTTCTAATTGATCTAATGTATAATCAACAGCATAACGTTTTCCAGCCGAATTTACTAAGAGCGTTATGCCATCTTCTGCAATAAAGAAAAAAATATCTTCAGTTTTTATGGAAATAATATTATCTCCTAATTTTACCATAAACCTATTTTTATATTGTTTATTGATACTTTGATAAGCATTGGTAATATTTTCAATGATATTTATTTGATGTTGATTTTTTGTTTTTTTAAATTTTTCAATCGCTACTTTTAAATCCTCACTGCCAATTGGCTTTAATAAATAATCAACACTGTTTAATTTAAAAGCTTTTATGGCATATTCATCATAAGCGGTTGTGAAAATAATTGGCGTATCAATGCTAATCTTAGAAAAAATATCAAAACTTAAACCGTCTGCCAAATGAACATCAACAAATAAAACATCTGCTTTTGAGCCTTTTTGAAAAGATGCAATACTTTTTTTGACTGAATCAAATATTTCAACCACTTCTATTGAAGCATCTATTCGCTTAATTAAATTGCACAAATGTTCAGCAGATAATTTTTCGTCTTCTATAATGATGGCTTTCATTTGCTGTTCAATAAAGGAATTTTTACAATATATGTTTTTAAATCTTCAATAATTTCAATTTGTCTATCTGTAAAATATTGATAACGTTCTCTGATGTTTTTTAGTCCAGTTTTTGAACTTGGTTCTTTATTCAATCTTAATTGTAAATTATTTATCACTTCTAAAGTTTCTCTATTAGCCTTTATTTTAACAGTTAGTGGAAATTCAGAAGAAACTTCATTGTGTTTGATGACATTTTCAATTAATATTTGTAAGGCCATAGGAGGCAATAATTGTTTAGAAGCGTTTTCTTCGATATCCATTTCAAATTTAATATTGGTATCAAATCGTATTTGAAGTAAGTAGTTGTAGGAACGAATAAATATTAGTTCTTCTTCAAGGCTTACTAATTCGCTATCTTTATTATCAAGTAGATAACGATATACTTTTGAAAGTTGATTTATAAAATCCACGGCCTTGTCCTGATCTTTATATACCAATGAAGACAACACGCTCAGGTTATTAAACAAAAAATGCGGATTGATTTGATTTTTTAAATTTTGTAATTGTGCTTGTGCACTTTCTGTTTTATATTTTTCAATTTCAATGAGCGAATTTTTCCACCGATAAAAAAATTGAATACAAATCTCTACTGTCAACAATATAATAGAAACCATTAAACCAATCACAATTGCAATAGCTTTGAATGATTCTTTTGTAGAATCAGGCAATTCACAAACGAATTTGTTAAATGCAACCATGGCTGTGTGAATAACAAAAGAACTAAAGATTAAACAAACTGGCAGATGAATGAATACCCTTTTAAGAGGTTTCCTTTCCCACGGAAAATGTGAATTCATCCAATGATCAATTCTTAAATTTCCTTCCCATAAGATTGCTGTAATGATTATTGAAGAAACAAAATCTAATATTCTGCACAATCCTTCATGTTTTAATGCATTATTTGGGTTTAAATGACTGATGAGTAAATCTAAAACCAAGGATATTCCTATCCCTACAATAATCATATATTTAAATCTACTGTAGTTCTTTCGCATGGTTTAAATTTACAAAATACTGAATTAATAATTTAGTGCATAAAGGCTATTCTCTTTATATTTCAAAGCAAAGCCAGTTGAAATAGTACGATCAAAAAATCCTTTTAACAAAGCCGGTATGGATCCCCACCATACCGGATGAATAATTAAAATTTGGCTGGCCCATGAAATTTTTCGCTGAGCATAAATTAAATCTGGTTCAAGTTCAATGTTTTTATTAAATCCATTTCTGAGAGTCAGATTAAAATTCAAATCAAACAAGTGAATAATTTCAACTTCATTTTCTATTGATAAACTTCCCTTGTGATATGCTTCAGTCAAAGCAGTCGTAAAAATTTCTTTATTTCGATGCCCATTGATGATAAGTACCCTCTGCATTCGTATAAGATTTAAAATTGAATTTTGTAAACAAAATTTGGAAATAAACCTATTTGGTAAGCTGTATTAATATTATTTGATACAGGATTATAACGTTGCGCAAATACATTTTTATTATTAGTGATATTTTGAATATCGAATGCGACAGTTTGAGATAATTTACTTTTTTTGCTATTTAAAGTAATTCCTAATTTCAAATCTAATCTAAAAAAATCTGGGTTACGTTGAGAGAATGCGTAATCATCACCTTTTAACACCTCTTGTTTTTCTAGTTGAGACGCTGCTAAGTCAACTGGCGTATAATATCTACCTCCAGCTTGTGTCATTTTTGCATCAATGGTAAATGTATTTCGTTTTGCTTTACCAATTTTAAATTCTTTACCTAATAAAACATTATAAACATATTTTCCATTAAATGCTGTACTATGTTTGATGAGGTCACTTCCTTTGTAAGTTGACTCATATAAACTACCAGTAAGTAAAGCATAGTAACCTTTTGAAAAGAATTTTTCTATCGTTAGTTCTAGGCCATAGTTTTCGCCAGTACCAGTATTTTTCAAATATCCATTTTCATTTGGATCAAAACTTGCACCCGCATTTAACATTGAAAAGCTACTTGGAATGATGGTTACAGGGGCATTATAAATTGTTTGATAATAAACTTCTGATTTAATTCTCCAATTTTTGAATGGTAAGACATCGTATCCTATTACAAAATGATGACTACGTGTAAAATCTAAATTTTTGTTTGATTGGTCAAATGTTCCGTCTGGGTTGTTTGATCGATAGAAATAAACATCTGTTGGTTGCATTTGACTGTGCAGGCCATAACCGACACTGATGGAACTTTTTTGATTAACTTGATACTTTAAGCCCGCTCTTGGCTCGACAGAAGAAGAACCATTTAACGCAAGATATTGTGAATGCAATCCTAAATTTAATGTGAGCTTGTTGTTGAAATTATATTTAGCATGAGCATAACCTTGTAGGAGAGAAGTATAATCTTTATAATCCCAAATTTGCTGCCATGTTGGCTCAAATTCTCTGGATTTGTAAAATAAATTCAAATTAAAAATTTCTTCAATAACGCCAATTTTTATAAATAGTTTTGAATTAATTTTGGTATTAAACGACGTATTGATTGAATAACGTAATTGTGAAGTTCTGTTTTCTACAATTCTTGTAACATCCGATGTTGGTTTTTCAATTTTATCTTGTTCGAAAGTTGAAGCATTGTAGCTGCCACCAATTACTGTATTAAAATAGGATTTCTCTCCAACTCTAATAAAGTGCTTAAGTCCAACTAAAGCAACATCACTAGTAAAATAACTATCTCTAGAAGGGTCAGCGAATAAATCAGTAGAATCAATTTTATTATGAAAAAAATCAATTTTACTTTTTCCGCCCAAACCAAACAACGTGAAGCGTCCTAATTTTGAGTAACCACTATTTATCTTAAAAGATAAATCCTGATATAAAGGAGCAGCTGTTGTGCCAACATTTAAACCCAAAGATTGTGCGAAAGCAGTAAATGAATAGCGATAAGCAATCACATAAGAAGATCCTTTTGCTTTATTAATTGGTCCTTCTGTCATAGCTTCTAATCCAGTTAAGGCGCCAAATTGAATGGTATGCTCTCGTTTATCAGAATTACCATTTCTAAATCCCAAATCAAAAACACCAGCATTCGCATTTCCGTATTCTGCAGGAAAGGCCGAAGTAAAAAAATCCGAATTTTTAAGTAAGTTGGAGTTAATGCTGCTAACAGGTCCGCCAGTGGTGCCAATTGTTGAGAAATGATTAGGGTTTGGGACATTTAATCCTTCTATTCTCCATAATACGCCAACTGGCGAATTCCCTCTAATCACAATATCATTACGAGAATCATCTGGTGTACTTACGCCTGCAAAATTTGCTGCTTGTCTTGCTGGATCAGCTCTACCTCCAGCATATCGATTTACTTCTTCCATCGAAAACGAACGACCACTCACACTTACCAACTCATTATTGGTTTCATTTTTCTTTGTCCCAGCAATAACAACCTCATTTACCGAGGTTACATTTTCTTCTATTCCTACATCAACGGATACTTCTTTTCCTGAAGTAACTTGCACATTGGGTAACAAAATTTCTTTATAACCAATGTAAGTTACTTTTAAATCATATCTGCCAGGAGCTACTTCTGTTAATTTGAATTTCCCATCTGCATCTGTACTCGTTCCTTTTAATGGGTCAGAACCAATAATGACAACGCTTACTCCTGGCAATGGATATTGCGATTGTTTGTCGGTGATTGTTCCTTTGATCGTTTGTGTTGGGCTTTGAGCATTGATTGTATTTAGGTTACTTAAACCAACCATTACCATCGCAATTTTAAGATAATTTTTCATATTTTTTTTTATTTTAAAGTTTATGGTGTAAAATTACTTTTGATTTTCTTTTAATTAAAGGCAAAACTAATGAGCTGTTCATTTTGTTCCTTGAGTTGTATTTTTTATCTGATTTGATTATAGATACACTATAAATCTTCTGGAGTTTCCCCAAAAATAATTCAAACATTTCATAAAACCATGATTATGAGTGAAATAAATCACTTATAAAGTGTAAAAGCACGAAATAAAGATTCCCCAT
>JBKDJY010000081.1:0-31773 GCA_046345275.1 Bacteroidota bacterium | reverse complement strand
CATTGGCGTGTATACGGTTTTAGGGCAAACCTTAATTACCCTCAACAACGTGAACTTAAAGAATGGCGAAGCCTTCAAAATTGATGTGAGCAACCTGGCCGAAGCTGTTTATTTCATCAAAATATTTAATAGCAACGAGCGAGCGCTTAAGAAATTTGTGATTGGGAGGTAGGATGATTTTAACAAACAAGTTGAAGTTATATATAAAAAAAGCCCTTGTAACGCAAGGGCTTTTTAAGTTGGTGGATCTGGAGAGATTCGAACTCCGTATTATATCTGTCTTTAATTTCTCAAAACTTTAGCTGCTTTGGCATATAAAAAGATAATTGGGTAAGAAATGAAAGGTAATTGCCCTTCTAATAATTTGTATTTTGATCTAAACAGCACATTGTCATCTAGAAATGCCATTGACTATGAAAGGAATCCAATTACTGGCGGAACATAAGTATAAAAATTATTCGATAATCAATCTTTTTAAGTCGCTAAAAATCATGATTGTTTTTTAAGAATGACGATTGTAAACTTCGTTTTTCCAATTATTTAATTAAATATTATTCTTTATATTAGTCCATCGAAAAATGAATTATAAAAACAGCTGGTAACAAAAAGTTTGCTAAAAACAAACAACAATGTAGATAAAGACATATTCCATATGGCAACAAATAAAAAATAATTTAAACGTATGAAAATAACCAGAGAATTTAAAATAGGCATTGTTGTTACTGCATCTATTGGACTCTCTATTTGGGGTTTCAATTTCTTAAAGGGAAGGGATTTATTTACAGACCGATTTGAATTATATGCCGTTTATCCAAAAATCGACGGATTAATTGAAGCAACACCAATGCTGGTGAATGGCTATAAAGTTGGTCAAATAAATAAAATATCGTTGATCAAACAAATTGACGGAAAATACGCGGTGCTGGTAAAATTTTTAATCAATGAAGAAGTCAATATACCAATACATTCCATCGCTAAATCTGTTAGTGCTGATTTATTAGGATCAAAGGCCGTAGAAGTTATTTATAGTAATCAACTTGAGTTCGTAAAATCTGGGGATACTTTATTGGCGGAAAATGAAGAAGGATTGAAATCCGCAGTTAGCAAGCAGCTTACGCCTTTGCAGCATAAAGCAGAAGATTTAGTTTCTTCCATCGATTCAGTGATGACGGTTGTACAATTTGTATTAAATGATAGAACGAGGGACAACTTAAATAAGTCGTTTGAAAGTATAAAACGAGCCATTGAGAGTCTTGAACAAACGGCTTACAAACTGGATGATTTAGTCGGTTCAGAAAAACAAAAAATATCTTCCATTTTATCAAATCTTAATTCCTTATCAGAAACCTTGGAAAACGACAAAAATAAAATTAGCAATATCATTACGAACTTTAGTAATTTATCTGATAGCATCGCAAAATCTGAATTGAAAAGTGCAATTACGAATGCTGATAAAACGTTAAAGGAATTGGGGAATACGGTGGCTCAAATAAACAATGGAAAGGGAACCATTGGAAAATTATTAAAAAACGATTCATTGTACAATCATTTAAATCAATCAAGTGCCGATTTGGATAAATTATTAATTGATGTGAAAGCGAATCCTCGTAGATATGTTCACTTTTCTGTATTCGGCAAAAAAAATAAGCCATCTCCTGAACCAACTAAAAACAACATTAAGCCCTAATTTTAACTCATGATTTCTTCAATCATTTTTGGTATCGTTTTTATTATTGCAAGTAGTTTATTTGTTATCAATGCAAAAAAAATTCGTCGCAATATATTATTGGGAAAAAGCATTGTCATTAACAATCACAAAGGTGAACGTTTTAAAACCATGCTATTGGTGGCTTTTGGGCAGAAAAAAATGTTTAACCGTCCCATTCCTGCCATTTTGCATTTATTTTTGTATGTAGCGTTTGTGATTACTCAGATAGAGTTAATAGAAATTGTAGTGGATGGCCTTACCAATCATCACAGGATATTTCGTCCCGCATTGGGTTCATTTTATACATTCATGATTAGTTTGATAGAAGTATTATCTGTTTTGGCATTTATTGGAACCATCGCTTTTTTAGCGCGCAGGAATCTTTTAAAAATTCCAAGATTGGTAAAAAGTGAATTAAATGGTTGGCCGAAGTTAGATGCCAATTTTATTTTAATTGCCGAAATTGTTTTAATCTGTTTCATTTTTATGATGAATGGTGCCGATGAAGTTCTTTATTCCAGAGGCAATTCACATGCTGCTGATTTAAATGACGGCTCATTTTCATTTTTAATTAGTAAACATTTAGGTCCATTATTGTATGGTAACATGCCAAGCCAAGGCTTAATCGTCATTGAAAGAATAGGTTGGTGGGGGCATTTAGGGATGGTGTTTGCATTTTTAAATTATTTACCATTTTCTAAACACTTGCATATTTTACTTGCATTTCCAAATACATACTTTAGTAACTTAAAGCAAAAAGGAAGTTTTGCCAATTTGCTTGAGGTAACAGATGTTGTAAAACCAAATTTTGACCCAACCTATCAGTCGGTGTTAGACCCCAATGCGACCATCAAATTTGGCGTAAAGGACGTTACTGATTTATCTTGGAAAAACTTGTTGGACGCTTATTCTTGTACCGAATGTGGTAGATGCACATCTGTTTGTCCTCAAAATATAACAGGAAAAGCATTATCTCCACGTAAAATCATGATGGATACGCGTGATAGATTGGTTGAAGTTGGTAAAAATATGGATGCAAATCATGGCGCATTTGTAGATGACGGAAAATCATTATTAGGAAATTATATTACCACTGAAGAAATTTGGGCTTGCAATACTTGCAATGCCTGTGTGCAGGAGTGCCCTATAAATATTGACCCCTTAGCAATTATTGTTGGCATGAGACAACAGTTGGTGTTAGAGCAAAGTTTGGCTCCAACGGAATTAAACACAATTTTTTCTAATTTAGAAAATAATGGTGCGCCTTGGCAATTTAGTCAAAGTGATAGAGCAAATTGGGTTAACGAAAAATAATATTTGATAAAATGAGCGATAAGGCAATAATAGTTCCAACAATGCAAGAGAAAATTGCAAAAGGAGAAACTCCTGATATTTTATTTTGGGTTGGTTGCAGCGGAAGTTTTGATGACAGGGCAAAAAAAATTACAAAAGCAATTGTTAGAATATTAAATCATGTCCAAGCAAATTTTGCGGTGTTAGGAGTTGAAGAAAGCTGCACGGGAGATCCTGCAAAGAGAGCGGGAAACGAATTTTTATTTCAAATGCAAGCCTTTCAAAATATTTCAATCTTAAACGGTTATGAAGTAAAAAAAATTGTAACTGGTTGTCCGCATTGTTTTAATACCCTTAAAAACGAATATCCTGAACTAGGCGGAAAATATGAAGTTATTCATCACACGGAATTGGTTCAACAACTTATTAATGAGGGGAAACTAAAAGTACAAGGCGGAACATTTAAAGGAAAGAAAATTGTGTTTCACGATCCTTGCTATTTAGGAAGAGCAAATAATGTTTACGAAGCACCACGCAGCGTAATACAAAAATTAGATGTAGAATTAGTAGAAATGAAAAGAAGCAAAGCTAATGGACTTTGTTGTGGTGCAGGGGGAGCGCAAATGTTTAAAGAAGCCGAAAAAGGTAATAAGGAAGTAAATGTTGAACGGGCAGAAGAAGCCCTGGCACTTAATCCTGATGTTATCGCTGTTGGTTGCCCATTTTGTAATACGATGATGACCGATGGCGTGAAGCATTTTAACAAAGAAGATAAAACGAAAGTGCTTGATGTTGCAGAATTAATAGCAAATGCAAATGATTTATAATCCATTAAAATGAAATATTATTTATTTTCAATTATTACCCTTCTACTTGTTTCTTGTCATTCCAAAACAGAAGATGCAAAGAGAGAAACTGATCATTCTGACTCTTTATTAAATATCATCAGATTACCTGAACTCGAAGAGGTAAATAAAAAAATATTAGAAAATCCGGATGATCCTATTTTATATAATCAAAGAGCAACTATTTATTTGGCCAATAAACAAATTGAAGATGCAATGAATGACGCGAAGCGTTCATTGAGAATTGACAGTACCATTGTTAACTCTTACTTATTGCAAGCCGACATCTTTTTTGCTGCGAATGAAACTAGAAATGCGAAAGATGTGCTAGAAAAAATAGTTTTAAAGTTTCCTACCAATACGGATGCTTTATTAAAACTAGGAGAACTACTTTTTTTCGTCAAACAATATGAACTAGCGTTTTCAAAAATAAATGGGGCTTTAAAAATTGATCAAAATATTTCAAAAGCTTACCATTTAAAAGGAAGCATCTATAAAGAAATTGGAGATACAGCCAAGGCAGTTTCAAGCTTGGAAACGGCCATTGAACAAGACAATAAAAACTTTGGTGCTTTTATAGATTTGGGACTAATTTATGCAAATAGAAAAAATCCAATAGCTTTGGAATACTATGATAATGCATTGCTCATCAACGCTAAGAATGTAGAAGCTCTTTATGCAAAAGCTAAATTTTTACAAGACGTCAATAAGATAAATGAAGCCATGTCTATCTACTCAGAAATTATTCAAATAAATCCCATTCATAAAAATTCTCTTTATAATATGGGAGCGATTGAGCTTGGCGTTAAAAAAGATTTGAATAAAGCAATCAATTATTTTACCAAAGCAATTAACGCTGAGCCGAAATATGCAGAAGCCTATTTTGCAAGAGGTGTATGTTATCAAGAATTGAAAGATAAAGACAATGCCTATGCAGATTACAACATGTGCCTTCAACTCAAACCAAACTATGTACCAGCCATTGAAAGTTTAAATAGTTTAGGGAAGTAAATAATGATTACTTCATGTTAGGCAAAATATTTTTCAAGCCTTCAACTATTTTCAAAACAGCTGGACATACAAACGTGTTTCTATAAGTTAAATCTAACAACTGAACAATTTTCTTTCTATTGGTATGAGGATATTCTCGGCAGGCATTTGGTCGGTAATCGTATACAGAACAATAATGATCTGAATTTAAAAACGGACAAGGCGCTTGCTTTAAAACATAATCTTTATCCTCATCAATTTTTAAATACTGTTCAATAAATTTCCCAGGCTTCATTTTAAAATATTTTGCTAAACGTTCAATATCTCTGTTATAAAAAATAGGAGAGGTCGTTTTACAGCAATTTGCACAGGCCAAACAATCTGTGTTTTCAAAAACCTTGTCGTGTTCTGTTTGGAAATAATCATCCAATATTCTTGGATTTAATTGCTTGAGTTTATCAAAAAAAAATTTGTTTTCTTTTTTTAGTGTATTTGCTTTTTGATGATGTTTTTCAATATCCATGTTAAATCGGTTTGCTGCTATGCGCAGGGTTTTTACTAAACATCTTTTGTCTACTCACTGAAATGTTTATAAGCAAAGCCAAATGAAAATAACTGTTTTCGAAGCAGGCCTTAAATTAGCTTTGAGACCTAACAGTCCATCCACCTTGCGCTTAGACACTTTTAGTTGGTTTTGGTGCCAAACAGTTATATTAATACTTACGTATCAACTTTGTAAAATGACTTGTCTTGGTTGTTGAGCTTGAATAGGAACTTGGATAGGTAAACTTTCAACATATGCGATACCTAAGTGATTTTCAACAATTTTTGTCGCTGTACTATGGCCAAATGTATGCATGAAAGAATGATGAACAGTTAGAATTAAATCTTGTAGGTCATTATCTGTTTCCATGTCAACTATAGATAAACCAATTTCTTTACACTTGTCTTTTGATATGTGACGAGCATGCGATTTATTTGTTTTGTGGTCACTGAATTCAATTAAGATTTTTTTTGTTTTAGTTTCATCACCATTACACATATTCCTTTTCAGCCAATCGAAAACAAGTTTTTCAGACCAATCGATAGAGTTTTGGCACGCTCCTAAAAACGTAGGATGATATTTGGAAATTATAACTTGCCATAAAGATGCTGCTTGAGGATTTGCTTTTATATCATCTTTTGCTTTTTGAAATTCATCTAACACAGCTTGACAAGCAACGCCGCCCATTTGAGGATCAATTGGCCCTAAATTCGATTGTTTGCCCATCATTATCTCTTTACAAGATAACGCCATCATTGTTCCGGCACTCATTGAAATCTGTGGAATAATTGCACGAACATCATTACCAAACATTTGGTTTAAATAATCTGCGATACTTTCAGTTGCGGCAAGATCTCCTCCTGGCGTGTGTAAAATCAGGTCGAGTCCTTTAGTCCTGTCCAATTTATGAATGTTAACCATAAAGGCATTTTTGTCCTTATCGTTTACAATTACATCAATAGCATTTGGGCGCTGTAACCATCCAGAATAATAAGCAATAACATTCCTACCAGTTTTTTTATAAATTTCGAGAAGGTATTTTCTTCGTATTAGGTCAAGAGGGTTTGGAACTCCTTTATTTGATTCGGCTTGTACTTCATCTAAGACTTCTTTCCAATTCGGCATAATTTAAATTCCAAGGTTAACAAGGGTACCAGTTGATGTAATACTATTTGGCGTTTCCTGATACAAAGAAAATTTAACTATGAAATCTGATGGATTTGTCCATTGTGGATTTGAAGTAAGTGGAGTATTTTTATTTTGAAAATCTTTCATGATTTCATTATAATCATTCTCAAATGTTTGTTTTTTTTTGTCGTCTGAGGATTTCATATGAATAATATTTAAGATGTTAAACTTTAGATGCAAATTTACGATATAATCGAAAATTTTAAAGTTAAATTCTTGCTAATTTTTACAATTTTAAGGTTAATTTCCAAATTCTAGGGCAATGTTGAGATCTAAAAGGCATAAAAATTTTGTAAGTCTAGGTCTCTCTGCATTTGAACTGAAATTTTTTAGTCAGCCGAAAATTTGTCTACGGAGAATTATCCTTTGCGGCTATTACCAATAACGAATAAATTGGTTTAATAAAGATTTTCAGAAATAAATTCTTCTGGTGTTTTTGAATCTTCAATGGAATAGTTGCCAATTTTTGTGCGGCAAAGTGCATCTAAATAAGCACCACTATTTAGAGCTACACCAAAATCTCTTGCTATGCTTCTAATGTAGGTTCCTTTTGTACAAACAATTCTAAAATTAACTAAGGGCAATTCACAACTCGTAATTTCAAATTCTATAATTTCAATGGGACGTGCTTTTAATTCTATCTCCCTACTAAGCCTAGCCAATTTATATAAACGTTTTCCATCTATTTTTACAGCGCTAAACATGGGTGGGACTTGTTCTTTTTTACCAATAAAAGATTTGGCAGTTACTTCAATCATTTCTTTGGTGATATGCGCAGTAGAAAATATTTCGTTCACTTCTTTTTCTTTGTCATAACAAGGTGTGGTGGCACCAATAAAAAATGTTCCGGTATATTCTTTTGGTAAATCTTGAAATTGAGAAATTTCTTTGGTTTTTTTACCTGTACAAATAATTAATAAGCCCGTTGCTAAAGGATCTAAAGTGCCAGCATGACCTATTTTTAAATGAACAAATTTTTCATCTAATAATAAGGAAGGATGTTTTTTAAGCGCATGCTTTAATTTATTAACTGCCTGAAAAGATGACCAGGTATAAGGTTTGTTAATTAATATCAATTCACCAGTTCTGTAATCTCTTGACATTTAGCGAAGATAAGGCTTTGATTGTATAAAAAAAATAGATGCAAGTTTTCAGAATGTAATTGCAAAAATTGATTGTTATTTTTTTGTATGACTTCAATAAGATGATGCCATTTGCTTTTTTTCTTTACTATTATTTATCCCTTTAACCAATTATTTTTTGAATTCAAAAAGCATCAATGATTGCCTATATTTAATTTACTAATTTTGTGTTCAATTACTTGATTTTGTGAAACGAAAGAAAGATTTATTTTTAAATAAGACAATAAAAAATAAACATTGATCATATGCAAGCAAGGCCAAAAATAAAATTGGAACTTACAACAGCGGACAAGATATTTGAATTTGTTGGATGGATTTCAATGGTAATGGTTTGTGTTTTTACGATTTCAAACTACGAAAAATTACCAGACATCATTCCAATACATTTTGGTGCTGATGGGCATGCAGACGGGTATGGACGAAAACTAAATATACTCTTACTTCCTTTCATTGCTACAGTTCTATTTATTGGACTTACCATTTTGAATAGATTTCCGCATGTTTTTAATTACCCAACCTACATCACAGAAGAAAACGCTTACAGGCAATATACAAATGCAACTAGACTGATTAGATATTTAAAATTTATTATTGTTATCATATTTGGAATTATTGCATTTCAAACTTGCGAGTATGCAAAAGTAAAAACAATGGGTCTTGGAGTTTGGTTTTTACCTTTAATTTTTGGACTGATATTTATTCCATTGACCTATTTTTTAATTAAAATGTTAAAAGAAAAAGATAAAAAAAAAATTTAAGGACTGGCTATCAATGAAGCGATTAAAAACTTCTTGGTAAATATGATATTCATAATCAAACAACAATTTTCTATATCTCAGGTTAAACGGAGTTTTACACAACAATCAACAAATTTTGCAGAACCACTTTGAAATTGAACAACAACCAAATTAGGACAAAACCATTTTGGCATCCGAACAAAAAAGTGCTTGAATGAAGTTTTGGCTTAGCGGTTTCGGACTTAGCGAAGGCGGCGATTTTCAGCACAAATGTTTATGCGAAGCATCATCTTTCATTTTATTTACACCTCCAAAGGTTCTTTCCTCAATGCTTCTTTCAAAACCTGTTGCAGTAGTGTTGAATTTTGCGATTCACTTTGTTTGATGCTTGTTTCTAACTCATTGCAATACTGCATTAGCTCGTCTAATTTTTGAACGATTCGGTTTTGTTCTGCAAGTGGAGGAAGGGAAATTATAGTATCTCTAACCTTTCCCATATTCAAATTTGGTTGTGCTCCACCTTGCGCCAATTCTCTAATTTCATTATAGATTTTTTGAAAAAACAATTTCACATATTTTCTCAAAGTGAATTCATTAAAAAATAAAGTAATTGTGGCACAAGCTTGATTAGTTGCAGCAGGGAAATTCAATTCGGTGATTTGACCCCTAGTTTTACCTTGTCCATACATAGCGACAACTAAAGTTCCTGCGGGGTAAACCTTGCAATTTGTCTCTTTTAATGCCTTTTCGGTAATATATAATTCTGGTTCAATTATAAATAAATTATTAGTAGCTGAACTTGTAATCCAAGGAATGTCTCCATTCTCATAATATTCAGGATTTGAAGTTAATGGAGTTGCTCCTGTTCCAATTTCTGCAATCTCCCCCAACCTACACCACACCCAATTTTCAGGAATTTCAAAAGGAATATCTTCGGGTTTGATGGGTGGTAGTTCTTTAATAGCTCGGGGTTTTAACCCCGAGCTATGGTTAGAAAATTTGTTGGGCTTTAGCCCAATATCTTTTTTGGGGTCGGGTTGAAACCCAACCCTATTCAGGCGTTCCTCCTTTATCTTTTTGAGCAATTCGCTTGCTGGTTCGACCTCTCCCCCCGCCCTCTCCAAAGGAGAGGGAGCCACCAATTTGCCTTGCACAGCATCCTGCAATAATTGCTGTCGGAGTTTTTTTACTAAGGTGAGTTGGTGGCTGAGTTCAGTTGAGATTTCTAATGAGTTATTTTTTTTACTTGACAATTGGCGAACAATATCTTCTTGCTCTTCAAAATCAGGAAATGGAATTTCAATTTCCAATATTTCTCTTTCATGAATGGATTTTTGAGCTGAGCCAGTTGTTTGAATTTTATTTAATTCATCATTAAAATATGGTGACTTCAAAAGAAGTTTTAGGTATTCCAAATTTATTCCTTCAATGGAGAACATTGGCATATTTTCAGTTGCTATGCAACCCTCAACCTCGATCGGTGCAATCCCTATTGAGCCATCTTGAACACCTTGCCTCACGAACATTAACGTATTGGGAAACCTTTTAAGGTCAATTTGAAATTGTCTTTTACGCCCTATTTCTCTTCCTATTCTAGTTCCTCTAAAAGTGATACCATCATATTTTGATATTGTCACTTGTTTATATTCAATATCATTTTGTACCAAAAGTTCTATTCGGTATTGTTTCAATATTTCCTTTAGCTTTACTTTCTTCCAACTCATATAAATACCTGTTTAATTGTTTTCCTCATAATAATAAGAATAATCAATGCCTTTCATATACATTTCTCGGTCCTTAATTTTAGGGGTCAGCGCCTTTGTAATGAGTTGCAGTAGCACCGTGTAATCAACGGTACTAATTATCATGGCATTCATATACTGATCTTTTTTTATTTTGCTCCAGTCTACACATTTTTTAAGTTGTTTTTTTAGCATCATATCCAGCCATATTCTGGTGCTTCTGCCATTGCCTTCCATAAAGGGGTGTGCCTTGTTCATTTCAGTGTATTTCAAAATAATTTCATCCAAAGTAGTTTGTGGCATGGCATCAATTTTTCGCAAAGTGTTTTTTAATTGCTGTGCATACACAAACTGATAGCCCCCTTTCGAAATGCTTTTTTCTCTAATTTGCCCGGCAAATTCATACAAGCCACCAAACAAATAAGCGTGTATTTGTTGTAAACCTTTGGTGGTGCCTACCTCAAATTCGTTTATCAAATTGCTTTCAAACAAGGTGTAGGCTTTTTTCTTACTTTGCCCGTCAATGCTAGTGTCGCTGTATAAAAACCAATCTAAAAATTTCATTGCCCTATTGTTGGGGAAATTTTTAGCTAATGCGGTTACCCCATCGCTGTCAAGCATATCTGCTAAACGCATTTTGCCATCGGGTGCTAAAAATTTCAACTGGGTAGTGGCACTAACCAGTTCGTTATTCTCTTTCTTTAACTTGGCTTTGAGGTATTTCCAATAGTTCCTTACTTTGTTGTAGTCGTTTTCTTCGTTCAGAATACCCACAACATCCAATACAGAAAACCACCATTTGGCATCTTGCTCATCCCAAACGGCACGTACTTCGCGATCATTAAAAAAACGAATGGA
Source organism: Bacteroidota bacterium (assembly GCA_046345275.1). Lineage (GTDB taxonomy): Bacteria > Bacteroidota > Bacteroidia > B-17B0 > Aurantibacillaceae > UBA4416. The sequence goes on along the minus strand of JBKDJY010000081.1, from coordinate 20,726 downwards.
TATTTTTAACGACGAACTCATTTCATCGCCTTTTTAAGTTGGTTCAACAATTGATGGCTTTTCTCAAAAGAAGCATTTAGCATTTCCATCAGCTCTGCACTATTGTATTCTTTTTCTTCTTCGGGTTTGGTAGGATTCTTAATATCCAAATCGTAACCACGTTCAATAATCGTTTTAATGTTTACTTTCCACGCAATATCACTTTCTTTGCGTTTGTTCCACCATTTTTTAATCGGTTCAAATTCTTCAACTTTAATTGGTCGTGTTTTGTTGTATGCTTTATACCCTTCGGGCATACGGTGTTCGTAATACCAAATGTCTTTAGTGGGTTTGCCCTTATCAAAAAACAACAAATTGGTAGCCACCGTTGCGTAAGGTTGAAAAACGGAATTTGGCAAACGAATAATCGTATGTAGGTTACAATCTTCCAACAACTTTTGTCGGATGCGTTGCTTTACGCCATCGCCTGTTAAACTGCCATCGGGCAAAACAATTCCTGCTCGTCCATCTTGCTTTAATAAGTGAATCATTAAAATTAAAAACAAGTCGGCACTTTCTTTTGTACGATAAGTTTGTGGAAAATTAGTTTCGTTGTTGTTGGCTACAATACCACCAAATGGCGGATTTGCTAATATGACATTTACTCGGTGCTTTTCGGTAAAGTTGCTTAACGGTTGGTCTAAAGCATCGCCAAATTTGATGTTTGGTATTTCAATGTCGTGTAAAATGAGATTGGTTGTTGCCAACAAATACGGTAATGGTTTGTATTCCCAACCTGCAATGTTGTCTTCAATACTTTTGCGTTCTTTTACATTTTTAGCTTGTTTTTTTAAATGCTCAATGGCACAAGTCAAATAACCACCTGTTCCGCAAGCAGGGTCAAGCACTTTTTCGCCCAGTTGCGGATTGATTGTTTCGGTAATAAATTGTGTGATGGCTCTGGGCGTATAAAACTCTCCGCTTTTACCTGCACTTTGTAATTCCTTTAAAATGATTTCGTACAATTCACCAAAAGCGTGGCGGTCTTTGGCTATGTTAAAATCAATTTCGTTGAGCTTGTTCAACACTTTGCGAATGTTGATGCCGCTTTTCATATAGTTGTTGTTGCCTTCAAATACTTCTCTCACAATTACTGCACGTTGGTTGCCGGTGCTTAAATCTAAATTGCGAAGTGCTGGAAACAATTGTCTGTCTACAAACTCCAACAATTCATCGCCTGTCATGCCTTCATCATCACCCGCCCAATTTCCTTTTTCTTTTACCCAATGAAATTTGTCGGGAATTGGAGATGTGTATTTGTCGTCCAGCAACTCTAGCTCTTTGTCTTTATCTGAAAATATTTTTAGAAAAAGCATCCAGCCTAATTGCTCAATGCGCTGTGCGTCGCCATTCAAGCCTGTGTCTTGCCACATGATGTTTTGAATGCTTTTTATTATGCCTGATATGTTGCTCATTTGTTAGTTATTTTGTTTGGCTAAAGCCATTTTTACTTATTTGTTTTTAATGGAATGGGCTAAAGCCACATTCCTATTAAAGGAAATGAAATTTGAATTGCCTCCTGCTTTTGAATTGCCTCCTGCTTTAGCAGGAGGACAAATAAATTCAATTCCTTCATAGGCTTTAGCCAAAATATTATCCTTTAAATTTCTCAAATTCATATTTGCTAATAAATTCATCATATTCCTCCTGAAATGTTTTTTTGCTATGATGCTCTTCTTGATTTTTAATATATTCTCTGACTTTGTCAATTATAGATTCCGAAACTGAAACTGCAAAATACTCATCTTGCCATTCAAACTTTTCTTTTGTCAAACCGTGTTTGTTTATCCAATAGGAAGATTCACCTTTAATCAATTGCATGACTTTTTGAATAGTCTGATCAATACTTAATGAAACTAAACAATGGCAATGGTCTGAATATCCATTTATGAAATCAATAAAAATTCCTTTCTCTTTGGCATTTTCTCTTATATGATTCCATGTTTTAAGTCTCAATTCTTTTGAATCTAAGAATGGATATCTATTTTTTGTACTCCAAACAAAATGGATATATACTTTAACAAATGGCATTTTTATTTTTTTTGGCTAAACCCTATTTTTTTTACAGAATAGGTTTCAACCCATTCCAATTTATCTATCCTATATTTTTATACAATTCAATTTCTAATTCTTTTACGGCTTGCAAATAATTTTCTTTGCTTCCAAACTCACTGAAAATTTCCATAGGACTTCCAAATTCATCAAATGGATTTACTCTCAATACTTCAATGCTTTCAATATTTGTGATGCCTTCATCAGCGTATTTGTCTAACAAGGCCTCTAATACTTTTTTGGCTTGGTCGCCCATACTTGGTAAAATAGTTTCGCTTTTTTACGTTATTGGCTCTTTCCTGGCGTGTTAATGGTGGTTGGTCAAATGCAACGTGACAAATCAAGTCGAACAAATCCACTCCCGCCTGCCTGCCGTTCAACAATCCTTTCTCTCTTTCAGCTTTTAACCATTCTCTACCTCGACCAGATTTAAAATAATCTTCTCTATTAATTGCTTCTACCTTTGTATTAAAAACTTCAAAATGAACTAAATCTCTCACTTTATGATTTTTAGTCCATTCAGCTCCTAATCCATTTTTGTGTTCATCAAATCTTCTTTTTAAATCTTGTGTATGTCCTTTGTAAAAAGTTCCGTCTTTGCATTCAATTACATAAGTATAAAATTTCCCTTCTTTAAAGGCGGGCAGGTCTTTGTTTACGGCATCATACAAAGCTTCCACCATTACGCCTTGTTCTTGCAATTCAGCAATGATGGCTTCTTTGCGGGCGGTGGTGTTCCATTTATTTAAAAAGTCATCTAACGAAGCAAAGTTTTCTTTGATGATTTCTTTGGTATGGTCTTTTAAACTTGTAGTAATTGGTTTTCCGTGTTGGTCAAAATATATTTCACGGCTCACCAAAACAGAAACATCAACACCATTTACATAAATTTTTTCTCTTCTTGCATCAGGTTCTCTAGCAACCCAATTGCCTCCTAATTTTGAACCATCAGGATAACGAATTTGTGCTTTTTCAAATACAATTTCTTCGCCTGTAGCTTCATCTAAAACTGTTACAGTGTTTTCTTCTTCTTCAATAACCACCAATGATAAATCTTCGTCTTGCGAAACTGGTTTTACTCGAATTGGGTCGCCATCAAAATCTTTGTCGGCAAACAAATCGGTTGCGTTTCTAAAATCAAGAATGGTGAAATAGAGTTTTCCGAATTCTTCATTGATACGCGTTCCTCTACCAATAATTTGTTTGAACTTGGTCATTGAATTGATGTTGGCATCCAACACAATTACTTTACAAGTTTGAGCATCAACGCCAGTAGTCATTAATTCAGAAGTAGTCGCAATGACAGGATATTTTTCTTCAGGATTTATGAAGTTGCCTAATTCCCGTTTGCCTTCATCATTGTCGCCAGTTATTTGCATAACGTATTTGTAATTCTCGGAAACTAAATCAGCATTTTGTTTGGCTAATGATGTTCTCATTCGTTCAGCGTGGTCAATGTCCACACAAAACACAATCGTTTTTGCAAAACGGTCGTAACCTTTTAAAAACTCGGTAAGTTTTTTTGCAACTAAGTCTGTTCGTTCTTCAATTACCAAACTGCGGTCAAAGTCTTTGCGATTATAAACTCTGTCTTCAAATTCATTTCCATCTTTGTCGGTCTTGCCTTGATCTGGTCGCCAGCCTTCTGCATCTATATTCAAACCAATTCTTACTACACGATAAGGAGCAAGGAAACCATCATCAATACCTTGTTTCAATGAATAGGTATAAACAGGGTCACCAAAATATTCGGTGTTGCTTGTTTCTTTGGTTTCCTTTGGCGTGGCAGTTAAACCAATATGCGTAGCGTTTTTGAAATAGGATAAAATTTCTCTCCAACTGCTGTCTTCTTTTGCACTTCCTCTGTGACACTCGTCAATTACAATCAAGTCAAAAAAGTCAGGCGAAAAATCTTTATAAGCATCCTCAATACCTGGTTCATTATTAGTTAAGCCTTGGTATAAACCAAGAAATACTTCGTAGGCTTTATCTTCAGTATCAATTCCCCTTTTTTTATTGGAAACTAGTTCGTCTTTACCATCTTTGTTAGAAACGACTTTCTTTTTAATGATAGTCATTTTATCTTTAAAGTGCTTAAAATCGCCCTTTCTTGTTTGGTCAATTAAAGCTGTTCTGTCTGCAAGAAACAAAATTCTTTTTTTACTTCTTGATTTCCATAAACGGTAAATAATTTGAAAAGCAGTATAAGTTTTACCTGTACCTGTTGCCATTACTAGAATAATTCGGTTCTGTTCGTTGGCAATGGCTTCAACAGTTCTGTTTACTGCAATTTGTTGATAGTATCTTGGTTTGCGGTTTGTTCCATCAAAGTAATAATCTTGCGAAGCAATTTTTTCAGCCGTTGGCGTTGTGATGCCTTTGTATTTTTTGTATTTCTCCCAAAGTTGTTCGGGAGTAGGAAAGTCGTCAATAGCAATTTCGGTTTCAATATTTCCGTCTGTTGCCGTGCGGTCGTGAAATAAAAAGCCGTCACCGTTGCTGCTGAAAACACAAGGAATGTCGAGTATTTGAGCATAGTCCAAAGCCTGTTGAATACCGGCTCTCACCGAATGTTTATTGTCTTTCGCTTCAATAATTGCAACAGGAATGTTGGGTTTAAAATACAGGATGTAGTCGGCGCGTTTTTTATTGCTTCTTGCCGTTAGTTTACCTCTAACATAAATTTTTCCGTCCGTGAACGAAACTTCCTCCAATAGCTGTGTCAGTCTATTCCAACCCGCTTTTTCAACCGCAGGAGTAATAAACTTGGTGCAAATATCACGTTCAGAAAGTGTTTTTTTATCTATCATTTATTCATTCAAATTCCTTAGTGCAAAATACGATTTATTGTTGATGCCTTGGCTAAAAAGTGGCGGTTTTGATTTTGCGAAGCGTTGGCTTGTGTGTCGAGCAAAACCAAATCTGCCACTTGTGCGGCTGGATAAAATTGTTTTTAAAAAAGTGCGATGGGAAAAAAAATAAAAAACATCGGGTCGGCTTGAGTGTCGGAATAGATTACTCGCTGTCCAGTTGCAATATGGTCTGTATGTTTTTGGTCACCTGTCAAAATGGTTTGTCTTTGTTTTTAATGTTTAAATTTTGGTCGGTCGGTCGTCTTTGGAAGGGGTTTCCTAAAATTGGCTATAACTAGCATTTTAAATAATTTATAGCATTAAATCGAAAAATTTTTAATAGAAAAAAATGATAAAATGTTTTTGAGGATAACACCCAATTTTCTAACCAATTAATTTTTTAATCACACCCTAAAAAGTTGTCATCATTAAAAGATTATTTCTAAAACTCACAATTATGAGGCGTTCGTGGGAAAGCAATCACATCTCGAATGTTTGTCATACCTGTAATAAATAATACCAGTCGCTCAAAACCTAAGCCAAACCCAGCATGTGGACATGTTCCAAAACGCCTTGTATCCAAGTACCACTGCAAGTCGTTTGTTGGAATTTTCATTTCATTCATTCGGTTTTCTAATTTCTCTAAGCGCTCTTCCCGTTGTGAGCCACCAATAATTTCTCCAATGCCTGGAAATAAAATATCCATAGCGGCTACCGTTTTGCCATCATCATTTTGTCGCATATAAAATGATTTAATGTCTTTGGGATAATCCGTTAAAATAACAGGCTTTTTAAAATGTTTTTCTACTAAGTATCGTTCATGTTCACTTTGTAAATCCGCACCCCAAGCTTCAATAACATATTGAAACTTCTTCTTTTTATTGTGGTTACTTTCTCTTAAAATGTCAATAGCCTCCGTGTAAGTAATTTTCGCAAAATTGTTTGCCAAACAAAAATTTAATTTTTCAATTAAGGATAACTCACTCCTTTCAGCTTGAGGTTTTTGTTTTTCTTCATCCAATAACCTTTTAGATAAAAACTCAATATCTTCTTTATTATGTTGCAACGCATAATGAATCAAGTATTTCAACATTTCTTCAGCCAATGCCATGTTATCTTTCAAATCATAAAATGCCATTTCTGGTTCAACCATCCAAAACTCCGCTAAGTGGCGTGTTGTGTTGGAGTTTTCTGCTCTAAAAGTTGGGCCAAATGTGTATACATCACTAAAAGCCATGGCTCCCAATTCACCCTCCAATTGTCCAGATACAGTAAGATTCGTTGCTTTTCCAAAAAAATCTTGTTTGAAATCAACTTCATTGGTTTCTGTTAATGGTGGATTTTTCTGATCCAATGTTGTAACGCGAAACATCTCTCCAGCACCTTCTGCATCACTACTTGTAATGATTGGTGTGTGTAAATACACAAATCCTTTATCATTAAAAAATTTATGGATGGCATAGGCCAGTGTGTGACGTACTCTAAAAATGGCGCCAAATGTGTTAGTACGGAAACGTAAATGTGCAATTTCTCTTAAATACTCTAAAGAATGTGCTTTAGGCTGCAATGGATATGAATTTGGTTTCGTAACATCTGACTCGCTATCTCCATAAATTTCAATATCTTTAACGATGACCTCAACCGTTTGCCCTTTGCCTTGAGATTCCACCAATAAGCCAGTTATACTAACACAGGCGCCTGGCGTAATTCTTTTTAAAATGGTATGATCAGTCGTTTCAAAATTTACCACGGCTTGTAAGTTATTTATACTTGAGCCATCGTTTAACGCAATAAATGAATTATTTCTGAATGTTCTTACCCAACCTTTTACGTTGATTGTTTCATTAATCAATCCTTCCGTTAAAATGTCTTTTATCTTTGTACGTGTCATATTTTAGGGCTATTTTGAGGCGTGAAGTTAATACTTTTAAGTTTAAGTCACTTCAATAATTTGACAGATATTTCTCTTATATATTTAATTCTACTTTTTTGTATATTTGCTCAATGTCACATCTTACTCACTTATTTAATGGAATTGGAGGCCAGTTTATAAGCTCTGAAGTAGACATGATTGAAAAATTAAAACACGTCAAAGCTTTTGTCTTCGACTGGGATGGTGTTTTTACAAATGCTTCAAAGGATGCAAGTATGCAAAGTTTATTTAATGAAGTAGATAGTATGGGAACTAACTTGTTGAGGTTTTCATATTACATCAATCATAACCATTTGCCTATAACGTCTATTATTTCAGGGGAAAACAATAAAGCCGCTACTATTTTGTGCACGCGCGAGAAAATGAATTCGCTGTATGGTAAATGTGCAAATAAATTAATTGCTTCAAATCATTTGTGTGAAAGCCATCATATTAATCCGAATGAAATATGTTTTATTTTTGATGATGTCTTGGATTTGAGCCTGGCAGAAATTAGTGGCGTTAGAATATTTATTCCACGTACGGCAAATCCATTGCTAAATGCTTATGTCATTAAAAATAAATTAGCTGATTATATTACGGGATCTCAGTGCGGCAATTTCGCAGTGAGAGAAGCCTGTGAATTGCTCATTGGTTTAAATGGCAATTACGATGATGTTGTCACACAACGGAAACAATTTTCAGATAAATACCAACAATATCTCAATCATAGAACTGAAGCCGAAACTCATTTTTATAGCGGAGAAGAAGGCATCATTAATGAAATAAAGGCTTAAGGCCAGCAATCGATTTATATTAAATTCTTATTATATTTGAAAACATTTTTTTAAAACCTGACACATGGCGTATAATTTATTAAAAGGAAAACGAGGAATTATTACTGGGGCTTTAGACGCAAATTCAATTGCATGGAAAGTGGCACAAAAATGCCATGAAGAAGGCGCAACTTTTACTTTAACAAATGCGCCTATTGCCATGCGAATGGGAGAGATAAATAAATTGGCAGAAGAAACTGGAGCAAAAATTATACCAGCTGATGCAACTAATATTGAAGATATTACCAAGCTATATACCGAATCGATGGATGTATTGGGAGGTAAAATTGATTTTGTTTTGCATTCAATTGGCATGAGTGTAAACATTCGTAAAAATATCCCTTACACGGAATTAAATTATGATTTCTATCAAAAAGGGATTGATGTTTCAGCCTTTTCATTTCATAAAATTTTGGCAGTTGCGCATAAATTAGACGCTTTAAATGAACACGCTTCGGTTGTTGCATTATCATACATAGCGGCACAACGCAGCTATCCTTTTTATACTGATATGGCTGATATCAAAGCGATGCTAGAAAGTATAGCGCGTACGTTTGGTTATCATTATGGTAAGCAAAAAAAGGTACGTATTAATACAATTTCTCAATCACCAACCAAAACAACTGCTGGTGGCGGAATAAAAGGATTCTCTGATTTTTACACTTTTGCTGATTTGCAATCTCCACTTGGAAATGCCAGTGCTGATGATTGTGCTGCTTACACCGTAAGTTTATTTTCTGATTTAACGCGTATGGTTACCATGCAAAATCTATATCATGATGGTGGTTATAGTTCTACTGGCATCAGCAATGAATTAATTGAAAAGATTTCTCAATAAAAGTTAAAGCTCACAACTAAATCTCTTTCGCCTGATTGGCTATGGCAATTGATGCATTTGCTAGTTGGGTCGCTATCAATGCTAAAAATGGTCGATCCATTTGCTTCAGCTTCACCCCATAACCAAGACTTTTTAAATTTGTACATAAAAGCAAATATTCCAGCTGGCTGAATTTCTTTTACAATAAGAGATCCGTCTGGAAATGTTTGGCCTACAGGAAGTTTTCCATTATCTGTTAATGCCAATGATGCAATTTTATTAAACTTTAATTTAAACTGACCATGGGGGCCATTGGCGCCAGAATATATCGTTGACGAATTATTTTTATAATAAATTAAATTTGCGGCATTGCTGCAACTATCAAACAATTGTTTATCTGTAAGGCTAATTTCCGGAATCATAAACTTATTATTTTTACAGGAAACAAACATCATTCCAAATGCCACAATTGAAAATACTGTGTTTAATTTTTTCATTATTTAATTTAGTTGGTTTGTATCTAAAAGAAGTGCGGCTTTTGAAACATTAAGTATCTACTACAACTCAGCTTAATTATTTTCTTCATGCTGTCTCTCTTTTTACTTACTTAAAAATAATTATTCTGCCGTCGGTAGGCAAATTATACTTCTAAACACATTTTTTTAAGAACTGTTAACAGATAATCTTTATTTTTCTTCTGCACTCTTAGCGTTGTCTTTAACGAACCACGAAGAAACATAAGCTGTAAATGTCCCAAAAAGTCCAACGCCAACTGTCATTAATATTGCTGCAATAATTCTTCCTTCTGTTGTCACAGGATATTTGTCTCCATAACCAACTGTTGTCATTGTAACATATGCCCACCATATGGCATCGCCAGCGGTTTTTATATTACTATTTGGGTCTGTTTCAAATTGTAAAATTGCAATTGAAGAAAACAGAAGCATTAAAACCGCAATTATTGAAACTGATGTTAAAGTGCCTTGAACTTTATTTTTAAAGACATGCTGAACAATATGTTTGGTTGAGCGAAAAGCTCTAATAATTCTTATTAGTCGGATTAGTCTAAGAAGTCTTCCTGCACGCATAAAGTCAAGTGTTGGAACACTTGCAATAAGATCTATCCAGCCCCATTTCATAAATTGCAATTTATTTTCAGCTTGTCTATATCTAACAATAAAGTCAAGCAAAAAAACACCGCAAATAAAATTGTCAACGTAATTTAATACTTTAGCAATTTCAGGCGGAAGTTTGAAGAAAGTGTCAACAACTAGAGAACCTAAAACATAAAAGGAAAGAATAATAATTAATAAATTTAAAAAATTTAATTTCTCTTTATTTTCTTCTATATTTTCCATTTGAAATTAGTTACATACTTCTTTTGTAGTCCATTCTTTTACTCCACCGTGTCCAGCACAAGCGCCACTACCTGTTGCTGTTGAAGTTGTGTTGTCATTACAAACGCATCCTGTTCTTACTTGTTCGCATTGCTTTTTCTTTTCGCAAGAAGAAAAGGTAAAGAATGTCACAATTGAGATAAATAAAATTATGTTTTTCATGTTATTTTGATTTGGTTACTTCTTCGAGATATTTGGTTAGTGTAGATAATGTCTCATGGTTATTACTATTTATTTTTTTTAAATTCATTATTCTTTTAATAGAAGTAATAAGAACAGGAAAATAAAATATTGACCCAATGACAATGATAGCAATGCCAACATTCTTAACTATTTTTATTTGAGCTTCGTTTTCTATTGGTAAATTTCCGTGATGCATTATCGGGTCAATGTATGTAACGTAACCGTAATAGAAGCAAATAGCACCAACAATTGTTCCGAACAAATGACCAAATATTTTTCCAAAGTTCATTTTAAAATAAATAGGATTCATTCCAATCAATGAAAGTAAAAAACCAAGAGCTAAGTTAAGGCTTTCGTACTTTGTTATTTCTTTTTTAATTTTCTCTATTGTTTGAGCGATGTGGTTTTTGTGTTGCTCATTTGCAACAGAAAAATTCATTGCGTTTTTTGTATCTAATGTCTCTAATTTATCCAAATGTTCTTTGTCAAGATGCTCTTTGCAAAAATCAATTTTATTATCGAGTTCAATATAACAGTCTTGCCAGTTAAATGATCTTGGATTGATTTTTTCAGATTTCTCGATGAGATTAATTAAACTTCTCACGCTTACTTTATCATAAGCCGCTAATTCAAAGCTTTTAATTTCTGCTTTAAAGTTCTCATTAAAGTCTGTGTAAGAAATTGTTGGGATGTGTTTTGAAGAACGTATTCGTAAGTTTCTATAAACATCGTGTCCGATTTCTCTTCCTATTTGATTGATAAATGCATTTACTAAACTCATATGTTATTTTAATTCTGGTCTGTCAAGGTTTGCTAACCATGTATCTTTAAGTTCTACTTTCCATTTATTTTCTAAATCTATGGAATTTGTTAGCGTGTTATTATACACCAATGTGTTTTTATTTATCGTGCCTTGTTGTAGCAATTTTTTTATATTACTTTGAGTTGTGATGATGAGCTCTGAATTTATTTCATAAGCTACTAACATTCTATTTAAAAGCTCGACTTGAAATATTTTTTCTTGATTTTTTATAAATCTTATTTGCGCATCTATACTGCAACCACTGGCATTGTAAGAATCCTCATTTACTTTAATAATCAAAATCCTATTTTTATATATTTCGCATGAAGCATCTAGTTTGATATCATGCGCTTTCCAATTGGTTACAAACTCCTCACAATTATTTTTGAAAGTAGTCAGTTCTTCTTCCGACAATTCTTTACTTAAGGTATAAATCCAAATTCTACTGTTTTCAATATCTTTTAGCATCATTCTTTTAATTAAATAAATTTACATTTTCTGCTTGCAAACGCACACATGCGCAATAAAATGATGCCATGCTTAAATCTAGAAATATTTGTTTCGCCATACGTGCGTTCCCTATAACGAATGGGCACTTCTACAATTTTAAGATTTAATTTATAGGCGCCAAATAATAAATCAAAATCTCCAAAAGGATCAAATTCGCCAAAGTAGCTGCGATTTTTAGTCAGCTTAATATAATCTTCTCTAAACATAACTTTCGTTCCGCAAAGTGTATCTTTAAAACGCTGTTCGAGCAACCAGGTAAATGCCCAACTGAAAAAATGATTTCCTAAATAGTTTAACAAGCGCATGGCTTCTTTTTCCATTGGATAGACCAACCGGGTGCCATTAATAAAATCACCTTTGCTGCCAGCAATGGCATTGTAAAATTTTGGTAACTCTTCTGGTGGAACCGTCAAATCAGCATCTAAAATCATTAATATATCTCCAGTAGCAATTTTATAACCTTCGCGCACAGCGTCTGCCTTTCCTTTTCCTTTTTGTTGACCTATTTTTATATCATGAGTAGAAGCATATTTTTTTTGTACTTCCTTGATTTTATCCCAAGTATCATCAGTGCTGTTTCCTTCAATAAAAATAATTTCAACATGCTTTCCAAATTTTGGTAAACGCGTGATGGCATTTTCTATATTACCACTTTCATTACGTGCTGGAATAACAACTGTGGTGCTGTATTTAGTTTGATAATCTGATTCATCACTTAAAGGTAATGGTTTTGCAAACGAATAATTATTTAAACTAAAAAAACGAAAGAAAGGGAATTTGGCTAAAACCAAATTAAATATTTCTGCAATTAAAGGAACATAAAAAGGAAAAATAAAGCGTTTACTATTTCTATAAACATCAAATCCAGAAATAAATAATAAGTTATTGACGTCTTTAGAATTCAACCAATTTTGTGTAGGCGTTTTTGTTTTTAAACCAAGAAACTCAGCAAACTTTAAAACAGGTTCCCACAGCGAATTATAGTATTGAACAATTACTTTGGTATTGGCATGACTTACTTTTTTTACTTCCTCAAAAACGACTTGTATGTTATCCAAATAGCCAATTAAATTGCTGATGATGATATAATCAAATGTTTTTGTTAAAGTGATATTGGCAGCATCCATTAATAAAAACTCTACATTTTTACCGTCATGTTTTTCTTTTGCCCAAGCAATTTGCCCTTTGCTAAAATCAATGCCTGTTTTTTCTTTCCCGGAAATAGTTGCAATTAAATCACCACTTCCACATCCAATTTCTAAAACGGAGTTGTCTTGGTGAGAAAAATAATTGCAATAATTTGTAATTTCTTTCCAATAGTAATTTGTAATTATTCGTCTCTTCCTTTTGGAGGCCAGTTCATTAAAGTATTCTTTAATATTTTTCAAGCTTACAAATAATAAATAAGCAAAGTACGGAAATATATTTGAATTTAATGGAGCAAAAATTTACAGTTGTTTAAATTATTAAGAATTAAAAAATGCCCTAGCGCTTTAATTAGGATTCTTGATTCATCGCAACATCAATTGTATCTTTTTAATTTGAATATATTTATTTTCATTAATCACAATTTATAATCATCAAATTTCTTTTTTATGAAGGTCTTGCATCATATTGTTTATTCGCCAGTTAATTATATTTTTGTTCAGCTAAATTTACCTTAAAACAAAGGCATTAATTAATCTCATCATTTAAAAAAAACACGATGAAATACCCATGTTTGCCTAAAGCACCATCCCATTGACTAAAAAGCATATACCATGTAACCATAAAAAATAAATAATTCAGACATATGAAATACGAAACAATAAACAATAATTTATTTAAGGACAATAGAGCTAACTATATCAAGCATTTAAAGCCAAACTCTTTAGCCCTTTTTGTGAGCAATGATATATTACCCACCAATGGTGATGGCTCATTTGGATTTATTCAGAATAGTGATTTATTTTATTTATCAGGCATCGATCAAGAAGATTCAATCTTGCTTTTGTTTCCTGACGTGAAAGATGGCAAACATAAAGAGGTTCTATTTTTAAAAGAAACAAGTGATTTAATTGCCGTATGGGAAGGTGCTAAATTAAATAAAGATGAAGCTAAAAAAGTAAGCGGTATTGATCATATTTATTGGATTTCGGAATTTGATAAAATATTGAAGTCGCTCATTTTTCAAGCAGAAAATATTTACTTAAATAGTAATGAACATACACGCCGCTATATCGATATGGAAACTGCTGAAATGCGTTTTAATAATCGCATTAAATTGCAATTTCCATTACATACCATGCAGCGTTCTGCACCAATCTTGCACCGCATCCGTTCTGTTAAACATCCCATTGAAATTGAATTAATGCAACAGGCTTGCAATATTACTGAGAAAGGATTTCGTCGTTTATTAAAGTTTATTAAAGTTGGCATTGCCGAATACGAAATTGAAGCCGAGCTCATACACGAATTTATAAGAAATAAAAGTCGAGGATTTGCTTATGGGCCAATCATTGCCAGTGGACCTAGTGCTTGTGTTTTACACTATGTAGATAATAACAAAATTTGTAAAGATGGGGATGTGATTTTATTAGATGTAGCCGCGGAATATTCTAATTACGCGAGTGATTTAACAAGGTGTTTGCCCGTTAATGGCAAGTTTTCTAAACGACAAAAAGAGGTTTATCATTCCGTTTTAAAAGTGATGAAAGCTGCAACTAATTTGCTTAAAGCTGGCAATACATTTGAAAAATATAATAAGAGCGTGGGCGATTTAATGACGGAAGAATTATTACAATTGGGTTTGTTAAAAACAACAGATGTTAAAAATCAAAACCCAGAATGGCCCGCATATAAAAAATACTTTATGCATGGCACTTCTCATTTCATTGGTTTAGATGTGCATGATGTGGGTTTGTTTTATGAGCCCATGCAAATTGGAAATGCCTTTACGGTTGAACCAGGTATTTACATTCCAGAAGAAGGTTTGGGAATTCGTTTAGAAAATAACATCGTTATTACCAAAGATGGAAATATTGATTTAATGAAAAATATTCCATTAGAAGCGGATGAAATAGAATCTTTGATGAATTATTAAGAACGCTTTATTTTTTCTTTTTTTCTACCTTCCAAGTTTTATAGTTGTTTTGTTGAATGGCTTGGTAAGCTGGAGCTCTACGAAGTGGTTCGCATGGTTTCAGAGAAGCGAAGCAATCTGCTGGAAGTTGTTGATACAATGCGGTTCCTTTTGTTTTCCAAGCAATCATGTCGTCGCTTACATCTTTTACAACTTTAGCTGGATTTCCTACCACTACTTTTCGATGCTCAATAAACATTTCTGCGGGCACAAAACATAAAGCTCCAACAATGCAATGATCACCAATTTGCACATTGTCCATCACCACCGCATTCATTCCAATTAAACTATTTTTACCAATTATTGCGCCATGTATAATTGCACCATGGCCAATATGTGCACCTTCTTTTAATAACACTGTTGTTCCGGGGAACATGTGTAAGGTGCAGTTTTCTTGAACATTGCATCCATCTTCAATGATTATTTTTCCCCAATCACCTCTAATTGCAGCGCCTGGACCTATATAAACGTTTTTTCCGATGATGACATTGCCAGTAACAGCTGCATTTGGATGTACAAAAGATGACTTATGAATGACTGGTTTATAGCCGTTAAATTCGAAAATATTTGCCATGTTGTTTATTATTAATTTTTTGAAGTCAAACTAATTTTTTAAAATATTAATTAAAACTCACTCTTCAAATGAAATTTAATTTCAGGAAATTTAGTTTGTGCCATTTCTAAAAGCCAAGCTGATTCAGCTAAAAAAACCAAACGATTTTCTTTATCGTAAGCAATATGATTTGCTTTGTCTATTAAAAACTCATCCATCTTTTTTTTATCATTGCATTCAATCCAAAGTGCTTTGTATAAATTGATTGAATCATACCCACATGAGGCATTATATTCACTTTTTAAACGGTGTTGAATTACTTCAAATTGTAAAGCTCCAACTGTTCCAACAACTTTTCGTCCATCCGCTTTTTTTGTAAATAGTTGCGCAACGCCTTCATCTGTTAATTGTTCCAATCCCTTCTGCAATTGCTTAGTTTTCATCGGATCGAGATTGGTAACATACTTAAACAACTCTGGAGAAAAACTTGGGATTCCTCTAAAATTAAATTTTACACCTTCTGTTAATGTATCACCAATTTTAAAATTACCGGCATCATAAAGTCCAATTACATCACCTGGAAAGGACTCATCAATAACGGATTTTTGTTGTGCCATAAAAGCGGTTGGATTGCTAAAACGCATGTCTTTATTTTCACGCACATTATAGTAATATTTATTTCTTTCGAATTTCCCAGATACAATTCTTAAAAAAGCAATTCTATCTCGGTGCTTGGGATCTAAATTAGCATGAATTTTAAAGATAAATCCGCTGAATTTTGATGCGTCAGATTTTATTTCTCCTGCCACATCTGTGTCTCTTCCTTGAGGTGTTGGCGCTATTTCAACAAAACAATCCAATAATTCTTTGATGCCAAAATTGTTTACCGCACTTCCAAAAAACACGGGACTAATCTTAGCTTTTAAATAAGATTCTTTATCAAAATTATCGTAAACGCCGTCAATCAATTCTATATCTGCTCTCAACTGTTTAGCAAAATCTTCTGTAATTAATTTTTCAATTTTCGAATCATGAATATTTTCAATAACTATATTTTCCTCTACAGTTGTTTTGCTATCTCCTTTAAATAAGGATAATTTTTTTTCATATAAATTATAAACGCCCTTAAAAGATTTACCAATGCCTATTGGCCAAGTTAATGGACGTACCCTAATTTTTAATTCTTTTTCAATTTCGTCAAGTAAATCAAAAGCGTTTTGCCCTTCACGATCCAATTTATTTACAAAAACAATAACGGGTGTATTTCGCATTCTGCAAACTTCTAATAATTTTCTTGTTTGAGGCTCAACACCTTTCACGCAATCAATCACCATAATAACACTATCAACTGCCGAAAGTGTTCTATAGGTATCTTCAGCAAAATCTTCGTGTCCAGGCGTATCTAAGATATTGACTTTAAAATTTCTATAATCAAAAGCCATCACAGAAGTAGAAACAGAAATACCACGTTGTTTTTCTATTTCCATAAAATCGGATGTTGTTGCTTTCTTTATTTTATTTGATTTTACCGCTCCAGCCGATTGTATTGCTCCGCCAAACAACAATAATTTTTCGGTTAATGTAGTTTTTCCAGCGTCAGGATGGGCAATGATAGCAAAGGTCTTACGCCTATTTAATTCTTCAAGAAATGTCATCCAATATTCATTTTAAGGCTGTAAAGATAATAAAATTGCTAGCTTATGGTATTTGCCCTTTTAAAGCAAAAATGAAGGATATACCACATTTGAGGTATGCGTCACATCATTTTTAAAATTGTAACTTTAAAGGCTATTTTATTTATGACCCTCGACCAATTAAAAATCGGGCAAAGTGCCGTTGTACAAGAATTTACAGATGATTTTTTGTCACTTAAATTTATTGAAATGGGTTGCCTGCCAGGCGAAATTGTGAAGGTTGTAAATATTGCCCCCATGGGAGATCCTATTGCTATTGAAGTTTCGGGATATGTACTCAGTTTAAGAAAACAAGAAGCATCAACAGTTGTGGTTACAATACTCAATGATGTGATATTAAATAAAACAATTTGATTGCCAAATCACATACAATTAGAATTGCATTGGTTGGGAATCCAAATAGTGGAAAATCAACTTTATTTAATTCTTTGACTGGGTTAACTCAAAAAACCGGCAATTATGCTGGTGTGACAGTTGAAAAGCATGAAGGAAAATTCAACTATAATCATACCAGCTTTTCAGTAACTGATTTGCCAGGCACTTATAGCTTGTTTCCAAAGTCATTAGATGAAGAAGTTTCATGTAAAACAATTTTAAGTCACGCGCCTGATAAACCTGATGTAATTGTTATTGTAGCAGACTCAACAAATTTAAAACGCCATTTACTCTTAGCAACACAATTAATTGATTTAAAAATTCCATGCGTGTTAGCTTTAAATATGATTGATGAAGCTAAAAAACAAAACATTACCATTTATAAAACTGAATTAGAAAATATTTTAGGAATTCATGTTGTGTTTGTTGATTCGAGAAAAAAAACAGGCTTAGAAGAATTAAAAAGTAAAATTTTAAATGCCAAAGACTCTCATTCTATTTTCTATCATTTTGAAAAACAGTTAAACCTTTTTCCTAATTTAAAAACTTATAAAGAGCTGGTAGAGTTGCAATTTAATTGTACTGACGAAGACTCTAAAAAAATTAAACAGTTTGAAAAAGAAGATAATATCAGTCGATTTCATAAGTTAAATTACATCATTGCGAAATGTATAAAAAAACCGGAACAACTCAATAAAAGTTTAACGCAAAAATTAGATGCTGTTTTTACGCATAAATTTTTTGGGTTTATATTTTTCTTTTTTATTCTTTTTATAGTTTTTCAGTTTGTGTTTTTTATCGCGGATTTCCCAATGGCATGGATTGAAAAATCATTTGCTTATTTTATGAATGTTACTTCAAATGTTTTACCAAATGGTGAGTTAAATGATTTGATTGTGAATGGTGTTTTAGCTGGAATTAGTGGGATAGTCGTTTTTATACCTCAAATTGCTTTGTTATTTTTATTTATCACCGTTTTGGAAGATACTGGCTATATGGCCAGAGCTAGCTTTATTTTAGATAAAATCATGCAAAAATTTGGACTCAATGGGAAATCAGTCATACCATTAATAAGCAGTGTTGCATGCGCCATCCCTTCTATCATGAGTACCAGAACCATCACGAATTGGAAAACAAGAATCATTACAATTTTAGTGACGCCATTAATTAGTTGTTCGGCTCGTTTACCTGTTTACACCTTAATCATCAGCATCATGTTTAAAGATGAGCACATGTTCTACGGGTTTAATTATAAAGGAATTGTATTAATGCTCATGTATTTGTTAGGCTTTGGGATGGCATTTTTAGCCGCTTTTATTTTAAAATTGATTCTTAAATCAAATGAAAAAAATTATTTTATGATGGAACTTCCTGTTTACAGAATGCCTCAGTGGCAAACAGTTTTCATGCTAGTTTTTAAGAAAGTAAAATTATTCTTATTCAATGCTGGCAAAATTATTTTAGCCATTTCTATTGTTCTTTGGTTTCTTGTAAGCCACGGCCCAACTGATTTTCCCGTAAAATTCAAAAATGACCCGACTGCTTTGAAAACAAGCCAAAATGAATTGAACGCGCAAAAATTAGAATCTTCTTATGCTGGAATTTTTGGAAAAAAAATTGAACCGCTCATTCAACCCATAGGATTTGATTGGAAAATTGGTATTGCGCTGATCACTTCATTTGCGGCAAGGGAAGTATTTGTTTCTACTATGGCTACTATTTATAGTTCAAATACCTCTAACGGCAATACAACATTACGAGAAAAATTATCTTCCCAAAAAGATCTTATCACTCAAAAACCCATTTATACCAATGCCGTGTGTTGGTCCTTGTTGATATTTTATGCTTTTGCCATGCAATGCATGAGTACTTTAGCAACCACTTACAGCGAAACCAAGCATTGGAAGTGGCCTTTTATCCAACTTGTTTTTATGAGTATCTTGGCTTACGGATCTTCTTTTATCATATTTCATTTATTGAAGTAAAAGCACTATTTTTAATTTAAAATTCTTCTTTTATGAATTATCGTTCGCTTTTGCACCAAGCCATCATTGCATCTGTTTTAGCTGGAGAAGAAATATTGAAAGTATACGAAACTGATTTTAGTGTTGAAACAAAACCTGATAAAACACCCGTTACTTTGGCCGATAAAAATGCCAATGATAAAATTATTGAATATTTAAAGCCCTTTGATATACAAATATTAAGTGAAGAAGGAAACCACGAAGATTATCATATTCGAAAAAACTGGAATAGTTTATGGATTGTAGATCCACTTGATGGAACAAAAGAATTTGTCAAAAGAAATGGAGAATTTACTGTAAACATTGCACTTGTTGAAAACAATTCACCAAGTTTGGGCGTTATTTATTGCCCCGTTTCAAAGGACATGTATTTTTCATATAAAAATAACGGAGCCTATAAAATCGATGGAGAAGCCTTTGGTTTATTAATTAATCATATCAAAGAAACAAGCTTCAATTCGATATTAGAAGTAGCTAAAAAATTACCCATAAAAAATTTACGAAAAAATTATGTAGTGGTTGCCAGTCGATCTCACATGAGTAGCGAAACATATACCCACATTGAAAATTTAAAATTGCATCATAAAGTAGTAACAATTATCAATGCTGGTAGTAGCATTAAAATGTGTTTAGTCGCTGAAGGTGTTGCAGATGAATATCCTCGTTTTGGACCAACGATGGAGTGGGATACAGCTGCTGGACAATCAATTTTGCAAGAATCTAATTGTACATTGATAGACTACTTAACGCATGAGCCAATGATTTATAACCGAGAAAATTTATTGAACAATTGGTTTATTGCCAAACGTTAATTATTTCTTTGCATGAAAAATTATTAGAACAATTTTTTTGTTTCTCCATAAATCCGCAACCGAATATTGAAAAGAATGCGTGAAATTCAGTAAAATTAATCCTTTAAAGACTTTTCCCATTCAATTATTTTTACCAATTTAAGTAAAATATTCTAGCAGATGAAAATTTCACTTTCACAGTTAGTAACAAATCTTTTTTAGTTCTATCTTATTTGTTGAAAATTTTAAATCACTGAGAATCAAGTCGTTTTAAGTAATAATGAATTATTTTTTACAAAATCAAAAATAAGCATCATCTTCGTCGAATAAAAAGTAATCTTAAACGTCAAAAAAAAACGACTTATGAAAAACCATCTTCTTACCATTTCGCTTATATTTTGCTATTGTGCAAAATCTCAAACAGCACCAACCACCACCGTAATGGGCTCTATGCTTATTTACGATTCTCTAAACGTAATAACCTGAGTTCGATTAATAAATAAGTCCCAATTCTTTTCTGCTATCATTGTTAAACCTAATGGTTGGTTTTATAGGAAAGAAAAAATAATTGGCGATTGCAGCAAGTAAATTTGTGATAAAATTATTGAACGAACGATGTCTAGAATGTTCTACTTGACATATGTTTTTCAACTCGTCGTTTACAGTTTCAATAACTGATCTTTTTCGGAGTAAGATTTTATCTTGCATTTCCATAAGGATATTTTTCATGTTGTTTCTAATGCCTGTAATAAGTTCTATACCATCTAT
>JBKDJY010000080.1:0-13340 GCA_046345275.1 Bacteroidota bacterium | reverse complement strand
ATTAATACTGCACGCCCAGGAATTATTATCGGAAAAGGTGGTAAAGAAGTTGATAAATTAAAAGAAGAATTAAAAAAAGTTACTAAAAAAGAAATTCAAATCAATATTTTTGAAATTAAACGCCCTGAACTCGATGCACGTTTGGTGTCAGACAGTATTGCTCGACAAATTGAAGGTCGTATCTCTTTTCGTAGAGCAGCAAAAATGTCAATAGCATCCACTATTAGAATGGGTGCTGAAGGAATCAAGGTTTTAATATCAGGCCGTTTAGGAGGTGCTGAGATGGCACGCTCAGAAGGTTATAAAGAGGGTCGTACTCCATTACAAACTTTGCGTGCAGATATTGATTATGCGGTTGCAGAAGCACATACAACCTACGGAAGAATTGGAATTAAAGTTTGGATTTGCAAAGGCGAAATTTACGGAAAGCGTGATTTATCTCCGAACTTTGGATTAGATAAAGAAAAGAAAGGTTCTTTGGCAACATCATCCCCAAAGTTTGCGCCTCGTGGTCAAAAAAGAGACAATAATAGAAACGAAAAAAAGTAATAAATTAGTTAGCATTACACAAATAAGTCATGATACAGCCAAAAAGAACGAAATATAGAAAAATGCACAAAATGAAAATGAGAGGCGACACCAAAAGAGGTGATCAATTGGCCTTCGGTTCATTTGGAATAAAAGCATTGGATGAAAGTTGGGTAACAGCTCGTCAAATTGAATCTGCGCGTATTGCATTGACTCGTTTCATGAAACGTGAAGGTCAAGTTTGGATTCGTATCTTTCCTGATAAGCCAATTACTAAAAAGCCAGCAGAAGTTCGTATGGGTAAAGGTAAAGGTGCTCCAGAGTATTGGGTTGCACCAGTAAAAAGAGGACGTGTGTTATTTGAAGCTGAAGGGGTTCCTTTAGAGGTTGCTAAAGAAGCTTTGCGTTTAGCTGCACAAAAATTACCAATTGTAACAAAGTTTGTAGTTCGAAGAGATTATGTTGCTGACGCAGTTTAAAATTAAAATTAGATTAATATAATGGAAAATCAAGATATAATAGCATTGTCGACCACTGAGTTAAATGCAAAATTGAAAGAAGAAAAGGCTGGATTAGTTAAATTAAAACTGAATCATGAAATTTCTCCAATCGAAAATCCGATTAAAATTCGTGACAGCCGCAAAATTGTTGCCCGTTTGAGTACAGAATTAACAAAAAGAAATAAAGCTACTAAATAATAATAGTAATGGAAGAAAGAAATTTAAGAAAAGAAAAAGTGGGAATCGTAAAAAGTAACAAAATGACCAAATCGATTGTTGTTGCTGTAATGCGTAAAGTAAAACATCCTAAATACGGTAAATTCGTAAATAAGACATCTACTTTTGTTGCTCATGATGAAAAAAATGAATGTAGTATTGGAGATACTGTTAAGATTAGTGAAACTCGTCCGTTAAGCAAAACAAAAAATTGGCGTTTGGTTGAGATTTTAGAGAAAGTGAAATAATTACTATAATAAATTTAAAAATAAATAATGGTACAAAACGAATCAAGATTAGCAGTAGCAGATAACAGTGGAGCAAAGGAAGTTCTAGTAATTCGTGTTTTAGGCGGTACTAAAAAACGCTACGCATCTGTTGGGGATAAAATTGTTGTAACAGTTAAGCATGCCTTACCTTCTGGTAACGTTAAAAAAGGAACTGTGCATAAAGCAGTAGTTGTTAGGGTTAAGAAAGAGATTCGTCGTTTGGATGGTTCATACATTCGCTTTGATGACAATGCTTGTGTGATATTGAATCAAGGAGATGAAATTCGCGGAACACGTATTTTTGGTCCTGTTGCTCGTGAGTTGCGTGATAAGTCATTTATGAAAATCATTTCATTAGCACCAGAAGTACTTTAATAAATTATAAGGAATAAGAAATGTCAAAGTTAAAATTAAAAAAAGGCGATACCGTAAGAGTAATATCTGGCGAATCCAGAGGCCAAGAAGGAAAAATTGTATTAATTGATACAAAAAAAGAAAGAGTAATTGTTGAAGGTGTTAATATCGTTAGCAAACACACTAAACCAAGCGCAAAAAGTGCAGATGGTGGTATTGTGAAACAAGAAGGTACTATTCATATCTCAAACTTAATGTTTGTTGAGGCTGGAAAAACAGTTAGAATTAATAGAGCGATAAATGCAACTACTAGTAAAATTGAACGAATTTCTAATAAAACTAAAGCAGTAATTAAATAATGGCCACAACTTATTCTCCTCGTTTGAAGGACAAATATAAAAGTGAAATTGCGCAAAATTTAAAAAAGCAATTTCAATATTCATCAGTGATGCAAGTTCCGAAATTGAAAAAAATTTCAATTAATCAAGGTATTGGGGATGCTGTATCGGATAAAAAAATGATTGAATCTGCTGTAAAAGAAATGACCACAATTACTGGTCAAAAAGCAGTTCCAACTTATTCTACCAAAGATATTTCAAACTTTAAACTACGTAAAGGTGTTGCTATTGGCGTAAGGGTAACATTAAGAGGGGATAAAATGTATGAATTTTTAGATCGTTTAATTGCTTCTTCATTGCCTCGTATTCGTGATTTTAAAGGAGTAAATGATAAAGGGTTTGATGGAAGAGGGAATTACACATTAGGGATTACTGAACAAATTATTTTCCCAGAAATTGATATTGACAAAGTGAGCAGAATTTCGGGTATGGACATTACTTTTGTAACGTCAGCACCTACTGATAAAGAAGCTCATGCATTATTAACTGAATTTGGTATTCCTTTTAAAAAGAAATAATATTTAAAGATACAAAAGCATGGCAAAAACCAACATGATCGCTCGGGATACTAAAAGAAAAAAATTAGTAGACTTATATGCAGCAAAAAGAGCAGAATTAAAAAAAGCAGGAGATTCAATAGGCTTACAAAAGTTACCAAGAAACTCGAGCAAAGTACGTGTCCGTAACCGTTGTAAATTAACAGGTCGTCCACGTGGATATATGAGAGATTTTGGTATAAGCCGTGTTACGTTTCGTGAAATGGTTTTATTTGGATTAATACCAGGTGTTACCAAATCGAGCTTCTAAATATAATATCAACGTATAATTATCCTGAAGGTCGGGATAACATATAAAAACAAAATAAAATGACAGATACAATATCAGATTACTTAACTCGTCTTAGAAATGCAATAAGTGCAAATCACAGAATTGTTGAAATTCCAGCATCAAATCTTAAAAAAGAAATTACCAGAATTCTTTTTGAAAAAGGTTATATCTTAAACTACAAGTTTGAAGAAAACGAAAAAAAACAAGGTATTATCAAAATAGCTTTGAAATACAATGCAAATAATAAACAATCAGCTATTCGCACTTTAGATAGGATTTCAAAACCTGGTTTGAGGAAGTATACTGGTATTGACACATTGCCTAGGGTTTTGAATGGGTTGGGTATTGCTATCATCTCTACTTCTAAAGGTGTTATAACAGATAAAGAAGCTAAAAAGCTTAATGTAGGTGGTGAGGTTTTGTGTTATATTTCATAATTAAATTCAGAGGAGAAAAATCATGTCACGTATAGGAAAATTACCAATTACAATACCCACAGGAGTAGATGTAAACATTACTGGAACAAAGGTTACAGTAAAAGGAAAATTAGGCTCATTATCTGAAACAATCGACCCAGATATTATAGTAAAGTTAGAAGAGGGGAAAATTAATGTCTCTCGTCCAACTGAACACAAAAGACACAGAGCATTGCACGGCTTGTACCGTTCTTTAATCGCTAATATGGTTAAAGGTGTTTCTGAAGGTTATAAGACCGAACAAGAGTTGGTTGGTGTAGGTTATCGTGCTTCAAACAAAGGACAATTATTAGAATTATCTTTAGGTTTTTCTCATAACGTTGTGTTAGAATTACCAACCGAAATTAAAGTAACGACTGCATCAGAAAAAGGGCAAAACCCTAAAGTTACATTAGAGAGTTCTGATAAGCAGTTATTAGGGATGGTTGCAGCTAAAATACGTTCATTACGCAAACCTGAACCATATAAAGGAAAAGGTATCAAGTTTTCGGGTGAGATTTTACGTCGAAAAGCTGGTAAATCTGCTAGTAAAAAATAAATAATTCAATTAGTATTAATCATCTTTAAAAAACTGGAAAGATGGCACTGAATAAAAAACAAAGAAGAGAAAGAATTAAACTCAAAATCCGTAAGACTATTAAAGGAACGGCTACTACACCACGATTAAGTGTGTTTAGAAGCAATTCTGGCATTTATGCACAATTAATAGATGATAAAACTGGAACGACTATATTAGCAGCTGGATCTGATGATAAATCAATAAAAAATTCAAAAGCTAACAAAGTTGATCAGGCAAAAGAGGTTGGTAAATTAGTAGCTCAAAAGGCGAATACTGCTGGCATTAATACCATTGTATTTGATAGAAATGGATATTTATACCACGGACGCATCAAATCCTTAGCGGAAGGAGCTCGTGAAGCAGGGTTAAAATTTTAATTAGTAATAAAAGAACATACATAACATGTCAAAAGAAGTTGTAAAAAAGGTTAAGTCATCAGACATCGAACTAAAAGATAAACTCGTTGCGATTCAACGCGTAACTAAAGTTACCAAAGGTGGTCGTCATTTTAGTTTCGCCGCTATTGTAGTAGTTGGTGATGAGAAAGGTGTTGTTGGTCATGGATTAGGTAAAGCAAATGAAGTTACAGATGCTATTACGAAGGGAATTGATGATGCGAAGAAAAATTTAGTGAAAGTAGCAATATTAAAAGGGACTGTTCCTCACTCTGAAAATGGTAAATTTGGTGGTTCTCGTGTGTTTTTAAAACCTGCTGCTCATGGTACGGGTGTTATTGCAGGTGGTGCAATGCGTGCAGTGTTAGAAAGTGTAGGAATTACTGATGTACTTGCTAAATCAAAAGGATCATCAAATCCGCATAATGTAGTTAAAGCAACAATTGATGCTTTAGAAAAAATGCGCGATCCATTAGCAATTTCACGTCAAAGAGGCATTACGATTGATAAAGTTTTTAACGGATAATATTTAAAAAATGGCACAAGTAAAAGTAACCCTAACGAAAAGTTTCATAAAAAGAAACGTTAGACAAAGAGCTACAGTTCAAGCTTTAGGATTAAAAAAATTACATCATAGCGTTGTAAAGGATGTTAACCCTCAAATACAAGGCATGATAGATGCTGTTGCTCATTTGCTTAAAGTTGAAAATGTTTAAATTAGCTAATAATAAAAAAATGAAATTAAATACATTAGCACCTGCAGAAGGTTCAGTAAAAAATAATTTTAGAAGAGGTCGTGGACAAGGTTCTGGCGGTGGTGGAACAGCTACACAAGGTCACAAAGGTGCTCAATCTCGTTCGGGAAATAAAAAGAAACGTGGTTTTGAAGGTGGTCAAATGCCTTTGCAACGCCGAGTTCCAAAATTTGGTTTTAAAAACATTAATCGCATTAACCATACTGGTATTAACTTAGATTCTATTCAACGCATCGTTGATTCTAAAAATATTACTGAAATTACTCATGAAGTTTTAATACAAAATGGGTTGGCGTCAAAAACAGCTCAGGTAAAAATATTAGGAAGAGGTGAATTAAAATCAAAAGTAAACGTTACGGTTCATGCTTTTACCAAAGCAGCTAAAGCTGCTATCGAGGCAAAAGGTGGAATTGCAAAAGAAGTACAATTAAGTAACTTAAATTAATTTATGAAGCGTTTTTTAGAAACCCTCCAAAACATTTGGAAAATAGAAGAATTAAAACAAAGGATTTTAACGACCCTTGGTTTAATTTTAATCTATCGTTTAGGTTCATATGTTGTTTTGCCAGGTATTAATACAGAAGTACTTGCTGCAGCTAATGCAAGTTCAGCAAATGATGGGGGGATTATAGCTTTAATTAATGCTTTTGCTGGAGGCGCTTTTAGTAGAGCTTCCATTTTTGGTTTAGGTATCATGCCTTATATTACCGCTTCAATTATTATTCAATTGTTGGGCATGGCTGTGCCATATTTTCAAAAGTTGCAAAAAGAAGGGGAAAGTGGTCGAAAAAAAATAAATCAATATACTCGTTTTTTAACGGTTGCTGTAACAGCCGTTCAAGCGCCAGGTTACTTAGCTGCTCAAGTATATACAAAACCTGGTGTTGTAGGCATTGATCCTACTTGGTTTGGTATTCAATCAACAATTATTTTAGTTGCTGGAACCATGTTTATAATGTGGTTAGGAGAAAGAATAACCGATAAAGGAATTGGCAATGGGATATCAATTTTAATTATGATTGGTATTATTTCTCGTTTGCCTTTTGCAATTACTTCTGAATTTGGCGCACGTCTAGAAAGCGCTGGTGGAGGTTTAATCATGTTTTTAATAGAAATAGTTTTTCTGTTGTTCATCATCATTAGTTGTATTTTGTTGGTTCAAGGAACAAGAAGAATTCCCGTTCAGTACGCAAAAAAAATAATTGGTAATAAACAAGTAGGTGGTGTGAGGCAGTATTTACCTTTAAAAGTAAATGCGGCTGGAGTTATGCCAATTATTTTCGCTCAAGCAATCATGTTTATTCCTTCAGCAATTTCAGGTATGACAGGAGGAACAGGTGGTGTTTTTGCTGATAGATATGGATTTTGGTATAATTTTATTTTTGCATCATTAATTATCGCATTTACATATTTTTATACGGCAATTATGATTAATCCGAATCAGCTGGCTGATGATATGAAGAAAAATGGTGGATTTGTTCCAGGTATCAAACCTGGTAAAAGTACTGCTGAATTTATTGATCAAGTTATGTCTCGTATCACTCTACCAGGCTCCATCTTTTTAGCATTTGTAGCTATTTTGCCTGCGTTTGCTTTGAAATTAGGAATTAATTCAGCGTTTTCAGATTTTTTTGGTGGAACTTCTTTATTGATTTTAGTAGGCGTGGTTTTAGATACTTTACAGCAAATCGAAACTTATTTACTAAACAGGCATTACGACGGATTAATGAAAAATGGTAGAGTAAAAGGAAGAAGTACGAACCAAATGACAGTTCAACAAGCATAATATGGCAAAACAATCAAACATTGAATTAGATGGAATAATCCTTGAGTCTTTAAGTAATGCAATGTTTAGAGTGGAATTAGAAAACGGCCACGTTGTTATTGCACATATTTCAGGAAAGATGAGAATGCATTATATAAAAATATTAACTGGGGATAAAGTAAAGTTGGAAATGAGCCCTTATGATTTATCAAAAGGAAGAATTACTTACAGATATAAATAAGGATTTTGTGATATCCTGCAAATAAAAAAGACTAAAAAAAGCAATTGAAATGAAAGTTAGAGCATCCATCAAAAAAAGAAGCGTTGATTGTAAAATTGTACGCAGAAAGGGGAAATTGTATATTATAAACAAAAAAAACCCAAAATTTAAACAAAGACAAAAATAATTGCGTAATTTCGCAAACTTTAAAAAAACAATTATATAAATAATGGCACGTATTGCAGGAATTGATTTACCAAAAAATAAAAGGGGAGAAATAGGATTAACCTATATTTTTGGGATTGGACGTAGCAGAGCGCAACGTATTTTAACAGAAGCTGGAATTGACTTTAGTAAAAAAGTCAGCGAGTGGAATGATGACGAGCAAAACGTAATTCGTAAGATTGTTAGTGACAATTTCAAAGTAGAAGGTGGGCTGCGTTCAGAAGTTGCTTTACACATCAAGCGATTAACCGATATTGGTTCTCAGAGAGGTATACGCCATCGTTTAGGCTTACCAGTTCGAGGACAACGTACAAAAACCAATGCTCGCACACGTAAAGGTAAACGTAAAACGGTTGCAAACAAGAAAAAAGTTACCAAGTAATAAATAAAAAAGCATCTAAAGAAATGGCTAAACAAACATCAGCAGTAGCAGCTTCAAAAGTAAAAGCTAAAAAAAGAGTAGTAAAGGTAGAAGCAGTTGGAGAAGCTCATTTGAACGCTACATTCAACAATATTATAATTTCATTAACTAATAAAGCAGGTCAAGTCATTTCTTGGTCAAGTGCTGGTAAAATGGGATTTAGAGGATCTAAAAAAAACACACCTTATGCTGCTCAATTAGCTGCAGCTGATTGCGCAAAAGTAGCTGCTGATTTGGGATTGCGTAAAGTAAAAGTTTATGTTAAAGGACCAGGTGCCGGCCGTGAGTCAGCAATTAGAACAATTTCAACTTCAGGTATTGAGGTTACTGAAATTGTAGATATTACACCAATTCCACATAATGGGTGTCGTCCTCCAAAGCGTCGTCGTTGCTAGTCTTTGAAATAGATAAATAAAAATAAATAATTATAAAATAAAGAAATCAATAAGTAGAAATGGCAAGATATACAGGTCCAAAATCAAAAATTGCGAGAAAATTTAGAGAGCCAATTTTTGGTCCAGATAAAGCACTTGAAAAAAAGAATTATCCTCCTGGACAACATGGAAATACGAAGAAAAAAGGCAAGAAGTCTGAGTATGCGATTCAATTAACTGAAAAGCAAAAAGCTAAATATACCTATGGTATTTTAGAAAAACAATTCGCTCTAACCTTTGCTAGAGCGGCCCGCGCGCATGGAATTACTGGTGAGGTGTTGTTACAATTAATCGAATCTCGTCTGGATAATGTAGTTTACCGTTTGGGTATTGCTCCTTCTCGCCGCGCATCAAGACAATTGGTAAGTCATGCTCATATTACTGTAAACGGTAATGGTGTTAATATCCCTTCTTATTCATTAAAACCTGGTGATATAGTTGCTGTTCGTGAGAAATCAAAATCATTAGAAATTGTTAACAATGCAGTATCTGGTCATGTAAATAAATATTCTTGGTTAGATTTTGACAAGTCAACCTTATCAGGAAAATTTATTTCAGTTCCAGAACGCTCGCAAATACCAGAAAATATTAAAGAACAATTAATCGTTGAGCTTTACTCTAAATAATAACTTAGTTATTATAAAATTTAGTTTTTTTAATTAACCTCATATAAAATAATAAAATGGCAATATTAAATTTCGTAAAACCCGATAAGGTTGTTATGATTAACTCAACTGAAACAGTAGGACAATTTGAATTTCGTCCCTTAGAACCTGGTTTCGGAATCACAATAGGAAACTCACTCCGTCGTATTTTGTTGTCTTCTTTAGAAGGTCATGCAATTACTAGTTTAAAAATTGAAGGAGTTGACCATGAATTTTCTACAATTAATGGCGTTGTTGAAGATGTAACAGAAATTATCTTAAACTTAAAACAAGTTCGTTTTAAAAAACAATTAGATAACCACGATGTTGAAAAAGTAACCATTCATTTTGCTGGAAGTGATAAGTTCACTGCTGGTGAAATTGGAAAATTTTCAAACGGTTTTCAAATACTAAATCCTGAATTGGTTATTTTTAATTGCGAATCCAATATTAAATTAAAAATTGAATTAACCATTGACAAAGGTCGTGGCTATGTTCCCGCAGAAGACAATAAAACAAATTCAGCTCCTAGAGGCACCATTTTTATAGATTCTATTTATACACCTATAAAAAATGTAAAATACACCATTGAAAATTATCGTGTTGAGCAAAAAACAGATTATGAAAAATTAATTTTAGATATTGTTTCAGATGGTTCTATACATCCTAAAGAGGCATTAAAAGAAGCTGCTAAGATTTTGATTTATCATTTTATGTTATTCTCTGACGAAAAAATAACATTAGATTCTGAAGATAAAAAATCTGAAGAAGAGTTTGATGAAACTTCTTTGCACATGCGTCAATTATTAAAAACAAAATTAGTTGACATGGATTTGTCTGTTCGTGCTTTAAATTGTTTAAAAGCTGCAGATGTTGAAACTCTAGGGGAACTGGTTTCTTTTAATAAAAATGATCTTTTAAAATTCCGTAATTTTGGTAAAAAATCTTTAACTGAATTAGAAGATTTAGTATCAACCAAAGGTTTGCAATTTGGCATGAATGTAGTGAAATATAAATTAGATAAAGATTAAAAATTAATTGAGATTTTAAAATTTACAAGAAACTTTAAATTTTGAATTTTAAACTTATACAAAATGAGACACGGAGATAAAATCAATAATTTAGGTAGAACAGCTTCTCACCGTAAAGCGTTACTGAGCAATTTGGCTTGTTCATTGATAGAGCACAAAAGAATTTTTACAACTTTAGCTAAAGCTAAAGCTTTAAGAACTTATGTAGAACCTATTATAAATAAAAGTAAAGACGATTCTACTCATAGCCGTCGAACAGTATTTAGTTATTTAAAAAGTAAAGAAATAGTTAGTTTATTATATAAAGAAGTTTCTGTAAAAGTTGCTGAAAGAAATGGCGGTTATACTCGCATCATTAAAACTGGAAACAGGCAAGGTGATGCTGCTGAAATGGCTTTAATTGAGTTAGTTGATTTTAATGAAATTTACTCCAATAAAAAGGCTACGAAAGTTGAAAAAGCTAAAACAACCCGTAGAGGAAGATCTGCTAAAAAAACTACAACTGATAACGCTGAAAATTCAGTAATTGAAGAGTCTCCGGAGTCTTAATTTATAAAACAGTTATAGGTAAGCGCTTGAAGCAATGAATCCTACCCAAAATGCACTCTATAGAATGACGGACGTAAACTTTTTCGTCGAATTCCCTTTAAAAAACCTTGGAAGTTATTTACTTTTGCCAAATTCCTTAATCAAATAATCATGAAACACAATTTACAATTTAACAAAGTTCTTACATTACTATTCATTGCTGTATTAGCAACTTTTAATAGTATAGCACAAACAATCACTACTATTGCAGGAACTGGAGTGGATGGGTATTCAGGCGACAATGGCCCTGCTATTTCCGCACAATTGATGGCAATAAACGGTCAAATGGCCACTGATGCCTCAGGAAATATTTACTTTACAGATACATACAACCATGCTGTAAGAAAAATTGATATTACTACAGGTACGATCACCACAATAGCAGGAACAGGAACATTAGGTTTTTCAGGCGATGGGGGCTCAGCAACCCTAGCACAATTAGCGTATCCACAGGGTGTGGCAATTGATAATAGTGGCAACATTTATATTTGTGATAGCGATAACGATAGAGTGAGGAAAATTAGTCCAAGCGGAACGATAACAACCATTTGTGGTAATGGCACTCAATCTTCAACTGGCGATGGTGGCCTTGCCACTGCCGCCACTGTTAACAGACCCGGTCAAATCTGTTTTGATCCGTCAGGCAACATATTTATTACCGAATACCAAGGGCATAGGATCCGTAAAATTGCCACAACAGGAACTATTACCACGTATGCCGGAACAGGTGTTCAAAGCAATACAGGTAACGGTGGATATGCTATACTTGCTACATTTAGTCAACCTTATGCTATTGCAAGTGATGCACAGGGTAATATTTACGTATCTGCTTATAACGGCAATAACAACGGAGCACAAATTAGAAAAATAGCCACCAATGGAACCATTACTGCTTTTGCATGTACCGGAGTACAAGGTTATAGTGGAGATGGGGGGCCTGCAGTTAATGCACAAGCAGATAGAATTTTAGGTATTTATGTTAATAATCTTGGCGAAGTTCTGTTTTCAGATTTAGGCAACTCGCGTATTCGTAAAGTAGCAAGTACCGGTACAATTACAACTTTTGCAGGAACTGGGACTTGGGGATTTTCAGGTGATGGAGGTTCTCCAACTTCTGCTCAGATAAGTTATGCCCTATCTGGAATAACAGGCTTTGGCTGTAATACTTATTTTCTTGATAGTGATGGAGCGCGAATTCGAAAAGTTTTAGGTGGGACCTTAACAGTCACTGCAGTTAGTAGTACAAGTTTATTGTGTGTTGGGCAAACAACTAGCTTAACAGCAAGTGGTGCTTCAACTTATACATGGAATACAAATGCAACCACCTCTGTAATTGCAATTACTCCAACTATTACCACCAACTATACTGTTACAGGCACAGGCGCTAACGGATGCATTAATTCAACTGCAATAACACAATCTGTTTCAGCTTGTACTGGTATAGATCAACTAACAGATCCAAATATTAAATTAATTGTTTATCCAAATCCTTTTATTAATAAACTAACTGTTATTTCTAATGAAATAAATCAACCAGTTTTAATTTACAATACTTTGGGTTCAACTATTTATAGTTCAACTATTGAAACTGCCACGACAGAAATAAATTTAAGTAATCAAGCTAATGGTATTTATTACATTAAAATTGGTACAGCAACAAAAAAATTAATTAAAGAATAGTTCAACATTACGCGATAAAGATTGGAAAATGGCGAGGTTTTCCTCGCCATTTTTTATATTTTGCAATGTATGCGAATACGCTTTATTTACAAGTTGATAATCAATCAACAACGCCATTACAAAAGAGGAACGCTAAAGATAGAAGTCCAATAGAGCCTGGTGTTGATGGAAAAGTGGTTATTGACCCAGATTTAGTGTTTGTAATGAAAAAAGGAACATTAGAAGAGGGTGGTGATGGTACCTATATATCAAAAAATAGAGAATCAATTGTTTTTCATGAATTAGCGGAAAACTTAGAACGTACATCTGAACAATTTGGAAAGAAAAATTATGATGAAGCGCATTCTGCTGCAAATAAAAGACAAGATAAATTTAATCCAAAGGATAGAAGACGTGATGGTGAGTCTGGTGAAGCTGGTGTGAGTAAAAAACCTCATTATAACAAAAGTCCTAACACGAAATCAAAACCTCAATTATGATTTTACATCATACTTAATACTTTTTAGTGCTTTGCTCAAATCAGCATCTAATGGGAAACGGCTCAATAAACTATTTCCACATTTTATATTGATGTCAATATTTGGAAGCGTTTCAAGTTCGGTATAATTCGTCTCGGATTTGTAATAAGCATTTTTCAAAAGCTCTATCCACAAACGCAAACGGCAAATTTTTACTGAATTTGGGTTGATGTCAACTCTAAACAAACAGTTTTCTATAATTGTTTGCTTCTCTTGAAATAGTGTTTTTTGAACACGGTTACTTTCTAACCTGAGTTCGATTAATAAATAAGTCCCAATTCTTTTCTGCTATCATTGTTAAACCTAATGGTTGGTTTTTTAGGAAAGAAAAAATAAGTGGCGATTGCAGCAAGTAAATTTGTGATAAAATTATTGAACGAACGATATCTAGAATATTCTACTTGACATATGTTTTTCAACTCGTCGTTTACAGTTTCAATAACTGATCTTTTTCGGAGTAAGATTTTATCTTGCATTTCCATAAGGATATTTTTCATGTTGTTTCTAATGCCTGTAATAAGTTCTATACCATCTAT
>JBKDJY010000079.1:0-5510 GCA_046345275.1 Bacteroidota bacterium | reverse complement strand
GCTCTGTAAAATCTACAATGATATACTCTAATTTATCCTCTACTGAACACAACTCTTGATAGCCTGAAATCTCAAAAAACTCAACTAATTCTGCTGGAAAAATCTTTTCTAAAAATTGTTTGTCGATAACCATGTTTTTTTAGCAAATATAGTTTATCCCCAGATATTAGGTGTGATCCAGAAAAACCCTTCCGTTTTGGAAGGGTTTTTCAAAATGGAAAGCTCTATTTATTTTTCGATATGATACTCCTCCATTTTACGGTACAAAGTAGTTAATCCAATCGCTAATAATTCGGCAGCTTTTGTTTTATTGCCTTTACAGGCTAGCAATATTTTTTGAATGTGCCATTTTTCCATATTAGCCAAACTTGTTATGGAATGATCAGCATTTGAATGATTATAATTTAAAATATCTACAGGTAGTAAATCATCTGTTAAAGTTTCGTTGTCTGCTAAAATAGCGGCTCTTTCAATACAGTTTTTGAGTTCTCTGATATTGCCTTTCCATTCATATTTTTTAAGATGTTTTAAAAATTCTTTATCAATATTTGTAATGCGTTTTTTTAATTTAATGGCATAAACCGTCACAAAGTGATTTGCCAAATCTTCAACGTCTTCTTTACGTTCTTTGAGTGAAGGAATATTGATTTTGAAAGTTGCTAAACGGTAATATAAATCTAAACGAAAGTTTTCTTTTTCGCTTTCCTTTTTTAAATCACGATTTGTGGCTGCAATAACGCGAACATTAACTTTAGTGGGTTTTGTATCACCAACTTTGATAAAGGTTTGAGTTTCTAGTACCCTCAATAATTTGGCCTGTAAGTCTAAATTTATTTCACCCATTTCGTCTAAAAAAATAGTTCCTTCACTTGCCTCTTCAAACAAACCTTTTTTATCAGTAAATGCGCCTGTAAATGCACCTTTCTTGTGACCAAATAATTCGCTCTCTAATAAATCTTTTGCAAAAGAACTGCAGTTTACCGCAACAAAGGATTTGTTTTTTCTAGGACTTGAATAATGAATCGCTTGAGCAAATAACTCTTTACCAACGCCCGTTTCACCCTCTAATAAAACGGTTGAATCGGTTGGCGCTACTTTTTTTGCTAATGAAATTGTATTTTTTATGGCTTCGGAATGACCAATAATAATATCAAAACCGTATTTCGTTTCTAGTTTATTTTCTAATTCGAAAATACGTTTTTGTAATTTTACTTTATCAGCTGCACGATTTAATGCAGGAATGATTTGATCATTATCATCGCCTTTTGTGAAATAATCAAATGCCCCTAATTTTATGGCCTTCACACCATCGTGAATAGTACCAAAGGCTGTCATTACAATAATCTCACAAATAGGATTAATAGCCTTTATTTTTTCAAGAATATCAATGTCATTGCCATCAGGCAATTTAACGTCGGTTAAAATAATATCAATATTTTTTTCTTGTTGAATAATTTTTAAACCTTGGCTTATATTCCCTGCTTCTAAAACAGTAAAACCTTCTAAAGAAATGATTCTTGTGAGTAATTGACGGAATTTTTCTTCGTCATCAATGATTAGAATAGTTGTCTTTGCAGTCATAAATGATTAATCAAAGATAATTTAATTCATGGCTTTTTTTCATGATTCGTGTTAGTAGAAATGGAAATAATAAATGTAGGATATTGATTGGTACTTTTATTAATTTCTTTTAGCTACTCTATTTTTGGACCACTGCATATTAATTTCAGCAAGTGTTTTAAAGAAATTCAGCCAGTTGAAACTGAAATATTTAAAATTATTTTAAGCATTTTAATTTTCTTCAATACATTAAGATAACGAAAATCAAATCTTAGCAGAAGGTTATAAGAGGAAAAATCAAATGTTTACCTTATGTTCCACCTTTTAAACAAAAAAACCTGTAAATAATTCATTTACAGGCTTAATCCGATTTAAAAGTGATCCCGCTGGGACTCGAACCCAGGACCCATACATTAAAAGTGTATTGCTCTACCAACTGAGCTACGGAATCATTTATAACTATTAAAGAACGTTTCTTTCAATTAGGGGTGCAAATATATAAACCAATTCGGAACAATCAAATTTTTTTTTTGCTTTAATATTTCTTTCAAAGTACTTGTTTCAAAAGGGTTTAATTTTAATTTTTATGGAATGGGTTTTGCTTAATTCCTCCAAGGAAAAATTTTCATAAATATAAGCTTTGCCTCAGGAAAATCGATTACTCAACAATCTTCGCATTTGCTTGCATGAATTTTAAATTTCGGTTTATTATTTTTTTAACATTACTAACCGACTAAATTTAAAAAAAGCAGGTAGCAAAAGCTACCTACTAATTTCGTAAACTTACGTTGCAAAACAAAAGTATAACGAGATGAGTAAAAATACAGAAATAAAATTAGTCGGTCAGCCGATTTTAGGTCAAATATTAAAATTAGTAGACAAAATTAGTTTTGAAAAGCAAGTAAAAAAGCATAAGAGCGACCATTACTACAAAGCATTTAAAAGTTGGCCTCATTTTGTAACCATGATGTTTGGAATATTAAGTCGCTGTGATTCTATGGCAGAAACCTGCGAAAGCATTAAAGGGATGAGCGGAAAGCTAAATCATTTAGGATTAGAAAAAGCCCCCGCCAAAAGTTCTGCAGGAGATGGGTTACGAAATAGAAGTAATGCCTTTTTCGAGGCCTTATATTATGATTTGATAGATCGTTATCGTACATTTTTGTCGGACAGCCGAACCTTAGGCTTAACAGTAAAAGAACTTTATATTGTTGATTCTACTACGATACGTTTGTTTAGCGATATACTTAAAGGAGTGGGGCGCAACCCAAAGAATGATGGAAAAAAGAAAGGAGGATTGAAAGTACACATGCTGATAGATGCGGTGCAGCAAGTAGGTAAGTTTATGAAAATAACAGCAGCGAAAATGCACGATAAAAATTTTCTTAGAGATATTGAAGTGCCAGAGTTTAGTATGTTGGTATTCGACAGAGCGTACAACTATTACCAGCAATTTTCAAAGTGGACGACAAAAAACATTTACTTCGTAACCCGTCAGAAAATCAATGCAATTTATCAAGTATTAGAAACTGTATTTGAAAAGGAACTACCGCCAAAACAAGCAGGTGTACTTAAAGAGGAAATCATTGAAATAAGCTTCAAACAAGAAAAAGAAATCAAGACATTGAAACTCAGAAGAGTTTGCTATCAGGATGACAAAGGGCGTAGGTATGTTTTTATTTGCAATAATTTCATCATTACTGCAGAAGAGATAGCTTTGATTTACAAAAAACGTTGGGGCATTGAATTGTTGTTTAAAAAGATGAAGCAAAATTTTCAACTGCATTATTTTTATGGTGAAAATGAAAATGCCATTCGCTCGCAGGTTTGGTGCACGCTAATTGCACAGCTGCTACTAACAGTACTACAGAAAAAAGCAAATGTTGCTAAAGCCTTTTCAACAGTAGCAACAATAGTGAGAATACATCTATTAAGTTTACTTGATGTTTATGAATTATTGCAAAATATTAAACGGAGTTGGGAAAAGCCGCCCAAGCCCATATCAATGCAAGTGTCTTTATTCCAAACTTAAAAGGGTGGGGTCGCTTTTGTAAATAAAAACACAATGTAACAAAATCAATACTTTCAGACTATTGAAAGTGTGCTTTTGAATTTAGTCGGTTTATAGTGTTTTTTTTAACTCATTTGAAGATTCAATTTATAAAATCTTTAAAATTCACTAAAATAACCATTTCAATATTTTAATACCCTTCTTGAAATTAAAACCAATGTATATTTTTTGTTACGAACAACAAACCATTTTATTAATGATTTATTAATCTGACCATAATAGATAAGTTACTTAACAAATCTAATATTGTGCCCGAATAAAAACTATATCTAAATAAAAAAATATGAAAAAAATGAAAACTCTCAAAAAGATTGCATGTCTTGGTGGCTTAATGGTCATGTTCAATGCTCAGTCGCAGATTACATTGCTGAAAGATTATACAAATAATTATTCACAGCAAATTGGAACTTTTCAAAACATTAATTTTCGTGAAGCTGGTTTCTCTGGATTATATCCAATTGCAGGAACAAACGGCAAAGAATTTTGGACTGTTTCCGACAGAGGAGTTAATGTAGATGCAGCTAATGCTAATCTTACAGCAGTTCCAGTTGGTACCGTTGGATGTAAACCTACTTATGATAAAATATATGGTTTTCCAACTTATGCCCCAAAAATTCACCGCATCAGAGTAGTTGGTGATTCTGTTCAAATATTACAAACACTGCCGATTAAAAGACCAAATGGAACAACTGCGACAGGTTTGCTTAATCCAACAGGGTTTGGAAGTACTTCTGCTGAGGTTCCTTCTATCGATACTGTTTTAAATTGCTCAAGATTTAATTTAAAAACTGTTGCTAAAGATATTTGGGGAATTGATTCAGAAGGTATTGCTGTTGATAAAGACGGAAATTTTTGGCTTTGTGAAGAAGGTGGTCCAACCATTTGGAAATTAAATGCTAGCGGAAAGGTTTTAAAACGTTTTACACCTTATGGAAATTTACCAGGCATTGAACCTGAAGATACACCAATAGATACAGTATTTAAATACCGTAAAAACAACAGAGGATTTGAAGGAATTACAATTACGCCAAATGGAAAAATTTATGCCATTATTCAAAGTCCACTTTTATATCCTAACAAAACAATTGGAGAAGCTACAAGAGTTCACAGAATTGTAGAGATTAATCCTAGTAACAATGCGGTGAGAATGTTTGCTTATTTAAATGACGGTATCATTGGAGCGAGTGGTGCTAATCAAATTCGTTTGAGAGATTGGAAAATCGGAGATTTGGCAGCCATCAATGATAGTACTTTCTTAGTATTAGAGGCAGCTTTAAGAGGCACTTCTGATTTTAAAAGGATTTACTTAATCAATATCAATCAAGCGACGCCTGTGAATTCTGGATTATATGGTGGCCTAACCTTAGAGGCTTTGGTAGATGCAACTGGTTTAACAGCCAACAGCATCAAACCGGTTACTAAAACTTTATTTATGGATTTGTTAGCTAACTCTTGGCCATCAGCCTTAGATAAGGCAGAAGGCTTAGCCATTATTAATGATAGTACGATAGCAATCGGAAATGATAATGATTATGCTCAAACCACAGCTGGTGGCGCAGAAGATGGTGTTGCTGTTGCTACAACCAACAAAAGCCATGTATTTGTTTACCGTTTAAGTGGCGTTAATAAAATTAAAAATTATAAAACATTGTCTCAAGGCATCACAGGCCCAAGCACCTTAAGTGCGCCATATTTATCAGCCACAGCTCCTTCCGCTAAATTTACCTCCATCTTAACAGTAGGAGAAAGCATAGGAAGTTATACCCTTTCAGGTCTTGGAGATGGATTAGGTGCTTATGATAATAATAATGGTACTTTCACTTTATTAATGGGTCATGAAATTGGTTCTACATTGGGTTCTGTAAGAGCACATGGTTCT
>JBKDJY010000078.1:0-37367 GCA_046345275.1 Bacteroidota bacterium | reverse complement strand
CTGTATGCTTACATTTTCTGCACTCAAATCCATTTTTCCATTTTAACTCATAGAGATAATCCAAACAGTCAGAATCTGTTTTAAATCGCTCATGAAACTCTGATATAGTAACGCCTTTAAACATTTTTAATTTATTTTTATGAAATATAAAAACTATTTGCGACTTAAACGAGTAATCCTATAATCAAATACAAAATATTAAAGAGATGGTGTAACTTTATTAGAACTTATCCGTCTTACCAATATTAATGAATGTATCCGATTATAACAGTTGTGTTGATTTGTATTCTGACGGATTGTACCGTTTTATGCTGAAGAATACAAAGGACAAAGACTTGGCGAAAGATTTGGTGCAAGATGCGTTTGAAAAATTGTGGCGAAAACTAAATCATGTGGAGGCTATTAAAGCAAAAACTTATTTATTTACAACTGTTTATAACGCCTTTATTGATTATACCCGAAAACAAAAATTTAAAGGTAATTACAATGAAATTGTTGAAAACAACTACGTTTATCAACAAAATTATACCAACTTAAAAGAAATCATCAATAACGCTCTTGAAAAATTACCTGAAATACAACGCACTGTCATAATTCTTCGCGACTATGAAGGCTACGATTACAATGAAATTGGTGAGATTACTAATTTAAATGAAAGTCAAGTAAAGGTGTATATTTTTAGAGCGCGACAAACATTAAAAAATTACTTAGTAAAACTAGATATCATTCTATGAGCAAAATTAATTTAAATAATTACGAAGCATTCATGATTGATTACCTTGAAGGGAATTTATCTGTGGAAGATTCTTCTGCCTTAAAAGATTTTACCGTTTTGCATCCAGAGCTTGAACTAAATTTTGATGAAGAACTTATTAAGCTTGAAAAAGAAAATATTTCCTTTTATGAAAAAGAAAACTTAAAAGTAGATTTTAATGAGGAATTCGTCATTGGCTTCATGGAAAATATTTTAAATGAAAGAGAAAAAGAGCATGCCAACGATTTAGCAAAAAATAACAATACCTTTAAACATGAATTAAATCTCTACAAAAAAACCATCGTGAGACCCGATGAAGATATTATATATGAAAACAAAGCGACTTTGAAACGTAAAGCAAAATTAATTGTTTTCAACGAAGCTATTGTCTTCAGAATTGCAGCAGCCATTTTATTACTTGTTGGTGTTTGGTTTTTAATGACGCTTTTGTTTGTAAACCAAAGGAACATTGTGCCTGAACTTGCTGCTAAAAGAGCTATTAAAGCACCTAAGGATGTAAAAGAAATAAAGTCTGTAAAACAACCAAAGGTAAATTCTATTGAAAAAAAATATTTAACCATCCCAATTCCAAAAAATAATAACGCAACACAAAATGCTGTTATCTCTCATAACATTCCGAATCTATCTGAAGAAAGTACAGTTGCTAAAACATCTATACCATTAGCAAATCTTCCTGATGATACAACAACGTTCGACAGCAATCAACAAATAGACAGCAATGTGGTTAAATTGGCCAATGCTGATTATCAAGAAAAAACTAAATCCAAATATATCATCATAGAAATGGAAGATGATGAAGATGAGCTTAAAACACATAAGCCACCTAAGCTTTGGAGCTTTGCCACCAAAGTCTTAAAAAAACTAAATCAAAATGGCATTGAAAGGGTCAGTGCCTCTGAAAGCAAAAACGAACTAGTTATAGGTGCTTTAACGATTTCACATACAAACTAAATGATTAGTTTGTTTTAAAAATCTAGAATCAAAATAAATTTTAAAATCACAGTAACATTTATAAACACTCAACCGTCTTACTCATAAATAAAAGAAAAAATGAAAATATTTAAACGATTATCCTTAATAAGCTTAATTACCCTAAGCTTAAACGCTCAAGAAAAAATCCAAAAAGTGGTTGAACCATTTACAAAGATTACTGCTTCAGGAACTTTAAAAATTCAATATCGCATTTCTGATACCAATCAAGTAGTCGTAACAGGAGACAATAAAGATTTTAGCAAAATCGAATTTTTTAATGAAGGAAATGTTTTAGTCATTAGATCAGATGGCAGTTCTGTAGGTATTTTAAACATATCAATTTCTGGAAACAAATTAAATGAAATCGATTTATCAGGGCTTATTTCTTTTGAAGCGAATCAAGAGATTCAAGCATCAGATTTTCACATTAGTTTGTCAGGTGCAAGCAATGCTAGGTTTAATTTGAATTCAAATTCTATTAATGCCATTGTAAAAGGGATATGTGAATTAAATTTAAAAGGAACAAGTCATTTATTTGATGCAAATGTTGAAGGTGGTTCTAATGTAAATGCATTCGATTTAAAGACTGATACATGTATCATAGATGCTTCGGGCATATCAACTGCAAAAATTCAAGTAATAAGAAAAGCTAAATTAAATGCAACAGGCGCAAGCACTATTAAATTTAAAGGGGATCCTAAAGAAATTTTGGCAGAAGGAAGTACGCTTTCAAAAATCATAAAAATTGGCAAAGAAAGCGAATCAATCAAATCATTACCGAATGATACAACAAAATCAAAATTAACTTTTAAGTTTAGAGATAAAAATATTATTATCAAAGATGACAATGATTCAAAAGATAATAGCGTATGGCATAAAAACCATAATAATCATACGCTCAAACATTGGCAAGGATTATGGATTGGTTTTGGTGGATACACCAATCCAAAAATGGGTTTTACAATGAGTAAGTCAAACAAATACATGGAATTGGATTATGGTAAATCATTCAACTTTCAATGGAACCTATTACAAAAAAACATAAACCTTTATAAAAAAAACATTCAATTATCAACAGGTCTTGGTTTTGAATTTAATAATTTGAGTTTTGAAAACAAAACACGATTAAATCCAGATAGCTCATTTACTTCTGGAATTATTGATTCAACAAATCAATACAATTATAAAAAAAACCGTTTTAAACAATCTTATTTAACCGTGCCATTCTTATTAAGCTTTAATACAAACAAAGAGCGAAAGAAAAACTTTCACCTTACCTGCGGTGTTGTGGGTAAATATTTACTTCTTTCAGGAACAAAGCAAGTACTTAAAAAAAATGCTGATGAATTTAAATTGAAGCGCAGGGACTCTTACAATTTAAATCCCTTCCAGCTGAATGCTTATGTTAGTGTTGGGTATCGAAATTTTACTATTTTCGGACAGTATGCGGTTACAGAATTATTTAAAAAAAATAAAGGGCCTCAATTATATTCATTTGCATTTGGTTTGCGGTTATTTAGTTTCGATTGATGATGAGAATAAAATTATTTAATAAAAAGGGAAAATGCATTTCATGTATTTTCCCTTTTTTATTTTTTTAGATGCTGATTCTAATGCTTGACTAATTTCCAATGATTGATTTTAACTTTTCAATGGTATAGTCAATTTCAGCTTTTGTATTGTATTTAGAAAAAGAAAAGCGGATTGAAGGTCTTTTAGCTTCAACTCCTATTCCCGTCAAAACGTGTGAGCCAATATCACTGCCACTGGTACATGCGCTGCCGCCACTGGCACTAACACCTGCTATATCTAAATTAAAAAGCATCATTTCCGCATCTCGGTGTTCAGGAAAACGACAATTTAAAATGGTATATAAACTTTTATCGTTTACAATTTCACCGTTAAATTCTATATCAGGTATTATTTTTTTTAGTTCATCCATCATGTAGTTTTTTAAATTTAAAACATGAGATTGATGAATGTTCATCTCAATATGAGAAATTTCAAAAGCTTTTGCCAAGCCAACTATCCCGTATGTACATTCTGTTCCAGCTCTCATATTGCGCTCCTGTGCGCCTCCTAAAATAATAGGTTTTATTTTTATGTTGTGGTTAATATAAATAAAACCAACACCTTTTGGTCCATGAAATTTATGTGCTGCGCAAGTTACAAAATGAACTTTTACTTTTTGTAAATCTATTTTATAATGCCCCATCGTTTGAACAGTATCACTATGAAAAATGGCATTATATTTTTCGCAAATGTCCCCTACCTTCTCTATGGGCAATAAAGTTCCTATTTCATTATTGGCATGCATTAAGGAAACAAAACTGCGTTCATTTTTTTTCAATAACTCTTCTAGATGTAACAAATCAACATTGCCCTTTTCATCTACATTTACCCAACTTACCTTTACCTTTCCTAATTTTTCAAGGGATTGAAGGGTGTTTTCTACTGCGTGATGTTCAATTTTGCTAGAGATGGCATGCTTTAATCCAAGCGCATCAATGCTTTGAATAATAGCCATATTATCGGCTTCTGTACCTCCAGAAGTAAAAAATATTTCAGTAGGACTTGCATTTAAATATTTAGCAACCGTTTTGCGAGCTTGTTCAATAGCAGTTTTTGTTTTTCGACCAAAGGCATGAATCGATGAAGGGTTACCATATTCTTCCTTCAGATATGGAATCATTGCTACAAAAACGTCATCGTCTATTCGCGTTGTTGCAGCATTATCTAAGTATACTTTCATATTTATAATGCAGTTAAGAAGTTGAAAATCTTCACCTTTAATTTCTTATAAGTTGTTTAATGTCTTCAATTATTTTTTTAGCTAAGGTATCCGCAGTACTAAGGCTTTGGCTCTCGCTATAAATTCTAATGATGGGCTCTGTATTCGACTTTCTTAAATGTACCCATTCTTTTTCAAATTCAATTTTTACACCGTCAATGGTGTTAATGGGTTGATTTTTATATTTCTCTTGAATGTTTTCCAAAATTTTATCCACGTTAATTTG
The DNA here is from genome assembly GCA_046345275.1 of Bacteroidota bacterium. GTDB lineage: Bacteria > Bacteroidota > Bacteroidia > B-17B0 > Aurantibacillaceae > UBA4416. The sequence goes on along the minus strand of JBKDJY010000078.1, from coordinate 32,603 downwards.
TGGTGTTAATTCAATTTTATTTTTTGAAATATAATAATTAGGATAAGATTTTCTAAGCATCGATGCGCTTTTGCCATACTTTGCTAAATGTGTTAAAAAAATAGCGATGCCAACTAAAGCATCTCTCCCATAATGAATTTCGGGTAAAATAACACCGCCATTTCCTTCACCTCCAATAATGGCATTGGTTGACTTCATCATATTTACCACATTCACTTCTCCAACAGCACTCGCAGAATACTTGCCTCCAATTTTTTCTGTTATATCGCGCAAAGCACGGGTAGAAGATAAATTTGAAACTGTATTTCCACCTTGATGATGTTTTAAAACAGCATCTGCAACGGCAACCAACGTATATTCTTCTCCAAACATTTCACCATCTTCACAAACCAATGCCAAACGATCTACGTCAGGGTCAACACTAATGCCTATATCTGACCTCGTTTTTAAAACCTCTGCTGATAAATCTCTTAAATGTTCAGGCAATGGTTCAGGGTTATGAGCAAAATCACCATGGGACTCACAATGTATTTTATTTATTTTTTTAACACCTAATGCTTCTAACAAAAGGGGGATAATAAATCCACCAGTTGAATTAATTGCATCAAGTGTTACGGTAAAATTTGCTTTGGTAATTGCATCAACATCAATATATGGTAGTGCTAAAACTTTTCCAATATGTATGTTTATTAAATCATCTCTTAATGAGTAAATTCCTAAATCTTTCACATCTGAATATGTAAATTCTTCTTTATCAGCGAGCACTAGTATGTATTTACCTTCTTCATCTGATATAAATTCACCTTTATTATTTAGTAATTTCAATGCATTCCATTGTTTAGGATTATGGCTAGCAGTTAAAATAATCCCACCATCAGCTTTTAATTCCGTTACAGCAATTTCTACAGTAGGAGTGGTACTTAAGCCAATGTCTATTACATTAATACCAAGCCCTATTAGTGTTCCACTTACAATGCTAGAAAGCATCTCGCCTGAAAGCCTTGCGTCTCTTCCAATAACGATGATTGGTTTCGATGAACCAAATGCTTGTTTAACCCAAACACCATAAGCCGATGTGAACTTTACAATATCCAAAGGACTTAATCCTTCGCCTGGCTTGCCACCAATAGTGCCTCTGATTCCTGATATACTTTTAATTAAACTCACCAATTATGTTTTTTAATTCAGCAGTCAAATATACAATATCATATTAAGAAATAGATTGAGATTTTTGGAAAAAAATTAGCTATAACAGGTAAAAAAAATCATTTTACTGGCTTAAAATCTTAAATTTGTAAAAAGAATTTTGGAATTTTAAATGAGTGAATTTGAGGGTGACGGTCTTTCTAATGAAGATTTTGAAAATAGCTTAAAGCGTTTTGAAGAAATGGTTTCCTCAAACGAAACCCAGTTTTTTGATGCTGATGAATTGGAAGAAATTATTGATTATTATCTGCAATGGTTTAATATCGACATGGCTAAAAAAGCGATTGATTATGCTACCAAACAGTATCCGTATAATTCCTCAATTAAAATTAAAAAAGCGCAATATTTATCCTCACAACATCATACCCGCGATGCCTTAGCGCTTTTAAATGAAGTTGAAGCGGTAGAAAGTTCCAATAGCGAATTATACATGACTAGGGGTTATATTTATAGTCAAATCGGGTTAAGCAAACAGGCCATAGAAAATTTCAAAACTGCTTTGAACCTATCTGAACACAAGGATGAAGTTTATGTCGCCATAGGCATTGAGTTCTTAAATGATGAAAAAGCTGAAGACGCACTTTACTATTTTAAAAAAGCCATTAAGTTAAATCCTGAAAATGAGGTGGCTTTAAACGAAATATCACTTTGCTTTGAATTAACAACTAAGAGTGAAGAAGCAATTTCTTTTTATGAAAATTATATTGACGAAAACCCTTATAGTTATTACGCTTGGTTTAATTTAGGGATCAGCTATAATCGAATTAGCTTATTTGAAAAAGCAGTTGAAGCTTATGATTATGCGATTGCAATAAAAGATAATTTTTCGTCTGCTTATTTTAACAAAGCCAACTCACTAGCTCAGCAAGATAAGTATGTTGAAGCGATAGAAGTTTATAAAGAAACTTTTAAATATGAAGAACCTGATGCAAATACCTACTATTATATTGGTGAATGTTATGAAAACCTTTCACAATACGACGATGCATTGGTAAATTATAACAGAGCCATTAAATTAGATCCAGCTCATGCAGATGCTTGGCTTGGAATAGGTATTGTTTTGGATTATCAAAACAGGATAACAGAAAGCATTCATTATATCAAAAAAGCCATTGAAATTAATCCTCATATGGCAGAGTATTGGTATGTATTTGCTGAAGTGCAGCATAAATTAGGGTTTTTAGAAGAAGCTGCCGCAGCTTATATACGAGTGATTGAATTAGGATATGATGAATTTGATGTATATATAGATTATGCAAAATTATTATATGATGGAGAATATTATAAAGATTGCGAAAAAATTTTAGCTGAAGGCATAGAAAAATTTCCGAACACTCCTGAATTAATTTATAGAATGAGTGGCCTACAAATGGAATTAGGTAGAAAACAAGATGGAATGATTTTTTTAAAAAACGCTTTACAATTAGATTATGATAAACATTCAGAATTATTAGAGTACTTGCCGATTTTGGAAAAAGACAATGCTGTCATGCAATTAATATTATCCTATAAGAAGTAAAAATTTATGCCTAAATTAAATATAAATCTTCCTTTTATTCCTGAAAGAACTGAAAGACCTCGCAAAAGTGGCATAACAATGGTTATGGACAAAGGAATCACTTTAAGACAAACAATAGATTTTGTTGAAAATTTTGCAGATTATGTTGATTTTGTGAAATTAGGTTTTGGAACTTCTGTCATTTCAAAAGATGTAAAAGAAAAAATTAAATTGTTCAAAAATGCTGGCATAAAGACTTACTTGGGAGGTACATTTTTTGAAGCTTGTGTTGCCAGAGGAAAGTTTGATGAATATCAAAAGTTTATTGATGCTTATGGTATAGATTCTGCCGAAGTTTCTGATGGAAGTATTGAAATGAATCATGAAAGTAAATGTGAATACATCCGTAAACTAGCCAAAAATTTTACAGTATTGTCAGAAGTTGGATCAAAAGAGGAAGGAATTATTATTCATCCCTCTAAATGGATAAGTATGATGAAAGCCGAACTTGAAGCTGGAGCATTTAAAGTAATTGCAGAAGCGCGGGAAAGCGGAACAGTTGGTATATTTCATAAGAATGGAAGTGCTCATTCAATGCTCATCACACGAATTATTAATAAAATAAATGTGGAGGATATCATTTGGGAAACTCCTCAAAAATCACAACAAGTTTACTTTATCAATTTGTTTGGAGCCAACGTAAATGTTGGAAATATAAGTGTAGACGATGTTATCCCTTTAGAGACCCTAAGAATTGGACTAAGAGGAGATACTTTTTTCAACTTTTTGCCAGAAGAAACTAAAGAAAAAATATTTTAATCACAATTAGTATTTTTAAAATGAAATAAACTCTGTTTGCCTCAAGCATCAATAAAAATCACTAAATTGAGTATTCCATCTGACCATAAAAAAAATAATATAGACACCTATGAAAGAAATAACCGCTGAAGAATTAAAACAATTAATAGAAGAAAAAAAAGATTTTCAATTAATTGATGTAAGAGAAGAGTATGAATTTGAAGAAAATAACATCAATGGAGAATTAATCCCTGTTGGAGAAATTCTCGAAAACATCGAAAAAATATCTAAAGACAAACAAGTTGTGGTGCATTGTAGAAGTGGGAAAAGAAGTGCAACAGTAATTCAAGCATTAGAAACCCAACATGGGTTTACTAATTTATATAATTTAAAAGGTGGTATACTTGCTTATTTGGAGATTTAGAAAAAATATCGATCGTCTAAACGAGCAATAATTCAAGCCATTAAATTCTACCACTCATTTTCAACACCATTTTTATCACTAGATAAAATCATCGTAGATTTTAAATCGCCAGCAAGCGTATTTGCATTTTTAAAACCTTGACTTCTAATTTTTTTCCAAAGATCAGAAGATAGTTTCAAACTTCCACATTCAGGAACTTCATTAGTGATATCACCACCAGAAAAAGCTGCATTATTTGAAATGTGATTAATTTTAGAAATGGTATAACGATATTTTCCTTCTTTTACTTCAATACTCAGATGCAATGAAAATATTCCTTCTACATCAGCTTGGGGATTTAACTCTTTAAGTTTATATGGGAATATTGCAACGCACTCGGCCTTACTACCAGAGGTAACAGCGTTTTTCTTTTTATATTGAGGTGTTTCTAATTTAATAAAATTAATGGCTCTCTTTAATATCTCAGCAGAATTCAAAAGAGCTGGTTTTGCTGTGTCTGCTGGGGGAAATGAACCATCTTCATTAGCAACCAAAGGCTTTGCTTCGGCCTCAAGTAAAACCACTTCTTGTATTGTTTTAAGGTCTTTTTTTGATTCTTCTTGTGAATAAGTAATTGTTGAAAATAAAATCAGAATTGCACTTATTGAAGCTTTTAAATTTTTCATTGTTTGATTGTTTTATGAGTTAAAATCTTATTCGATTAAATTAATATATTTTAATAAACTTATCTGGGTTAACTTCCGTCATTAAATTATAGATGGTATCAAATACATCATCAACACTTGGTTTACTAAAATAATCACCATCAGAGCCATATGCAGGACGATGTGCCTTTGAGGAAATAGTCAAAGGTTTAGAATCTAAATATTGATAGGCATTTTGCTTTTCTAAAACCTGTTGCAGCATATATGCTGTTCCTCCACCTGGAACATCTTCATCAAAAAACACAACTCTATTCGTTTTTTTAATTGATTCGACGATATAATGATTGACATCAAAAGGTAATAATGTTTGCACATCAATCAACTCAACGGATATTTCATGTTCATTTAAAATTTTAATTGCTTCTTGGGCTATTTTAACAGAAGACCCATATGTCACCAAGGTAACGTCTGTTCCTTCAATTAAGATTTCGGGGATGCCTAACTGAATTTTATAGGCACCAATATTAGAAGGTAACTTTTCTTTTAAACGATAACCATTTAAAGGCTCTATGACCAAAGTTGGTTCATCAGATTCCAAAACTAAATTGTAAAATCCAGCAGCTTGAGTCATATTTCGAGGCACACATACGTTTATTCCACGGCAAGCATTAACAATCATTCCCATTGGAGAACCACTGTGCCAAACGCCCTCTAACCTATGCCCACGCGTACGAATAATCACTGGAGATTTTTGTCTACCTTTTGTTCTCCATTGCAAAGTAGCCAAATCATCACTCATAATTTGTAGGGCGTATAGTAAATAATCTAAATATTGTATTTCCGCAATCGGTCTTAAACCACGCATGGCTAAACCTATTGCTTGACCCAAAATTGTTGCTTCCCTTATACCAGTATCAAAAACCCGATGCTCGCCATATTTAAGTTGTAATCCTTCAAGTCCCTGATTGACGCCGCCAATCTTTCCAGAATCTTCACCGAAAATGAGCACTTCTGGATATTTATTTAAAATGTAATCAAAATTTTCACGAAGCAATTCCCTTCCATCAACTAATTTTTCTTCCTTGTAAACTGCATTAACTGACTCAATATTTGATGTTTTTTTTAGAGACTGAGAATATAAATGAGAATTATAGCGATCTTGATTATCATGAAAAGATAGATTCAACCAATTTACTAAAGCAATACGCGACGGATTATTACTAGATTTTAAAAGACGTAAGACTTTTTTAACTGCCACTACAACATCTTTCCTAATTGGTTCTTTAATAGACTTTAATTCATTGATGATTTCTAAAATGGCATTTGATTCATTAATTAAATTATTAAATATGGAAATTACAGTTTCAACTTCAGACTTAATCGGCAATTGATATTGTGTCCAAGCCGCATTTTTTGCCTCCCTTACTGCATTCTTTGAAGTTTCTTCTATTTCAATCAATTCAGTTTCACTTGCAATGGCATTTTCTAAAATCCACTCTCGCATTTTTTTTACACAATCAAAATCAGATTCAAATTGTAAACGTTCAGCACTTTTATACCTCTCATGAGACCCTGAGGTGCTATGACCTTGCGGCTGTGTAACTTCTTCAACGTGAACTAAAACCGGCACATGTTGTTCTCTGCAAATGTTGATGGCCTTTTCGTAAGTTTCACAAAGGTGGGGATAATCCCAACCTTTAGTTTTTAATATCTCAAATCCTTTTCCCCCTTCTTCTCTTTGAAATCCTTTGAGTACATCAGAAATACTTTCTTTGGTGGTTTGATATTTCTTTGGCACAGAGATGCCATGTCCATCATCCCAAACACTGATTAACATTGGCACCTGCAAAACACCAGCAGCATTGATTGTTTCCCAAAATAAACCCTCCGAGGTAGAGGCATCACCAATTGTTCCAAACGCAACTTCATTTCCTTTATCACTAAACTTCAAAAAATTATCTTTTTGTAAGTCCTCGTTCTTTCTATAAAAATGAGAAGCATAAGCTAAACCAAGTAAACGGGGCATTTGTCCAGCCGTTGGCGAAATATCGGACGAAGAATTTTTTTGATTCATTAAATCAATAAATTCACCATCTTCATTAAGGCTTTGAGTTCCAAAATGTCCACCCATTTGTCTTCCTGCACTCATCGGGTCATGATCGATATCAGGGTGTCCGTATAAGCCAGCAAAATAATGTTGAAGCGATAATGTGCCAATTGCCATCATAAAAGTTTGATCTCGGTAATAGCCACTTCTAAAATCTCCATTTTGAAAAACTTTAGCCATGGCAACCTGAGACAATTCCTTTCCGTCTCCAAAAATTCCAAACTTGGCTTTTCCGGTCAGCACCTCCTTACGACCCAATAAACTTGTTTGTCTACTTTCATTAATGACTTTATAATCATTCAAAACGATCTTCTTAAAATCATCAAACTTTAGGCCTTTGGTATCTGAAGTAAGTTCTTGTTGCATAATTTAACTGTAACACACAAATATAGATGATTGAGTGGAATTACAAAATTAATTTGAGTTATATTTTGAAGAATTAATTATAAATAAAAATCCCTTCAGCCAGTGGCCAAAGGGATTTTTATCCATCAACAAGTTGATTTAGTAATTACTCAAATTTTATTTTAGCAAAGCGGTCTCTACCTCTGTCCTCGGTATAAATAAATATTTCATTGTTAGCACTTGGCACAAATATTTCACAATCAGATGGTGGAACAAACATTAAGTTACGCTCTTGTATGGGAGCAAAGCAATAATCTTCATTTTTCATTAATACTTCCCTTTTTGTAACGTTTCCATCTTTTAATGAAATGACATTACATACAAAATTTGAACCATGTATGCCTCTCACCGATTTTAAATCTTTCGGCTCGAAATCAGCTTTTTGATAACGTTCAATGTTTTTTGGATGATCATCGTTTAAAATATAAAGATTTTTTGAAGTTGCAATTGCAATGTATTGTTTAAAGACATGAGAAACTTCTCCTATTTGCATTTCATTTCTTAATGGAGAATTTTTTATCCATTCGAATTCTCCTTTTGAATCTAACTTTGCCACAATCACGTCCATGTATTCATAAATCCAATTTCCCCTGTTTGAACCGAAAGGGCCACTATTGCCAAAACCAATAGAAGGACCAGAAGAATTATTATTACTACGAAAGTACTCATTATACTGCTCACCGATATAATAAGTAGCGTCGCCAACAGGTAAAATATAATCCAGTTTATACTTAAAATAGCGTGAACGACGGGGGTTTGACTCCAAAGCAGTTAGCAATTTATCATCAAAAAATTTGAAAGTTTTTGCTGCTATTGTATTATTTGTGACATTAATTTTAAAACTAAAGACGCCACATTTTACCAAATCTCTTCCTTTTCTTTCAATCACATCTTTAATAAATCCACCCAATACAATTTCATCATCCTTGGTTTTAGAAAACTCGATGTCGCTTACCAAATAATCGTCATCAAATAATAATTCTAGTTGTTTCTCTTTTTGATCGGCAGCATTTAATGTAAATAGATTCAATCTATAGCGCAATTCGTCTTTAGTTGCTTTTTTTGCCAATGCATTATACCCCCAATACAAATTATCCTTATCATCTAGAAGTAAACCTAAAAAGCCTACTCCTTCAGCTTCTGATTTAATTCCAGTACCAAACAAAATATTTGATACCACTGCTCCAGCACTTGCACCGCCGTTATTATGTAATTTTTGATCAACAGTTTTTGTCCAAACTTTTTTGAATGATACGGCATCCATTAATATAAAATCTGTTTTATAAGAATCTTCTTTATTTGCCTTATGAGAAGATTTAATAATGAATTTGGTTTGACTCGGATTTGGAAAAATGTCAAAATCAACAAACTCATAATGATCTGCGCTAACAACTGTAATTTCTTTTAAAGTAGGAGAAACAAGACCTTCTGAAGAGACTGTTTGAAAAAACAAAGTCATTTTATCAGCTTTTTTATCATATTGCCTTCTAAAAATAAAAACATTGCCTTTTGAATATTCTACATCTTCAATTTTTGTATTACCTTCCTCGTCTAAATTAACTTCTTTTGAAAACAGGGGTTTCAAAGTTTTCTTATCATATTTTTCGATAATAAAAGATGTTCCCCTTCCTCTGCTTCTGATTCGGTAAGCGAAAAAACTATTTTCATCGCCGCCTAGCATACGATTCAATTTACTGTCTCTATCATTGTCTAATTCTGGACCATTTGTCAAGGTTACTTGAGCAAAAGATAAGCTGCTTAATGCAATTAAGCAAAGTGTAATTACTTTTTTGATTTTCATAAATTTTAAATTTAAATTTTTATAAATGTAATTTTTTTTATTAGACGGGAAATTAAATTTTCGTTTTATTTTGTTAAAATCATCTCCTACACACATATAATAATTCTCCTTTTGGCAATCGATATCTTTCAACTAATTCTTGAGAAATTTCTTTTGTATAATCCTCTACAGTAACTGAAAAACCAACTGTTTCTAATTTATCTTTATAATCCAAGCCAAACAAACGAACATGATCTTTTTGCCAAAAATGAAATTCTCTATCCTTTTCGCTGGTTATGCTTTTGTCTTCATAGGTTTCATAACGATTGATGTCTTGAGGAATTTGGAAAATGCCAAAACCAGCAGGCTTCATCATTCGGTATAATTCACTGATACATTGTTCAGCATTTTCAACATGTTCTAATACATGGTTACAAAAAATAATGTCGAAAGAATTGTCTGCAAAAGGAGCATGGTGCAAGTCAAAATGATGATCTGCAATGGGAGAGTTATAATCTCCCGTCACATATTCAATATTTGGCAAGGCTTTAAACAATTTGTAAAAGCACTGCTCAGGTGCAATGTGTAATAATTTGTGTTGTTTTGTAAAAAAATCCGTTTTTTCTTTAAGATAAAGCCATAGCAAGCGATGTCTTTCTAAAGAGAGGCTTCCGGGGCAAAGAACATTATTGCGTTTCGCTCTTCCGCCATAACCATAAGGTAAAAATTTCCGATACGTTTTCCCACTGATTGGGTCTTCATATTTTTTTCCGTAATATAAAATGGGCGCTATCTTACTAAAAATCAAACTTAGCTTGATTAGAATAGGGCGAGGTATTGTTCGAAGGATGAAATGAAACATTATTTTTTTATAAACTTAAAAGCATATTAAGGGTGCAAAAAAGTTTTTAAAATTAAACAAAAATAGACAGCATTTAAAAATTAGTAAGGCTTAATTAATTTATTATTTTTGTGAATTGAGTTATAAATATGGCAAAAGCAACTACTTCAAAAGCAACCAAATCTAATTTTGCAAAAAATAAAAGCACAATTTTAGATCAACTTAATGCCAATTTAGAGAAAAACGAAATCATCTATTTTTGGGGAATATTAATTTCAGGAATTATTTTGGCATTGATGAGTTTTAATGCAAGGATGAGTGAGGCTCATGATGATTCAGCATACATTGAAGCAGGTTTCAGAATTGTAGATGAGTTCCCTAATTTTTATTATACGGCTAATGCCCCACTCTATCCGATGTTTTTAGCATTAATTACTTTGATACTTGGTGCAAACTTTATTTATTTTAAACTATTTTCAATTCTTTTTTATGTGTTAGGTGCCATTATATTTTACAAAACGCTCAACAATAAAGTTGCGCCCGTCATTAAATTTTTTGTATTTATTTATATCTGCTTAAACTACCTGATCCTTTATTTTGCTAGTCAAACTTTTTCTGAATCATTCTATATGTTTATTCAATCTGTATTTTTTTATTATTTCACAACATATAATTTCAGTAACAATCCAATTGGCACAAATTTAAAATCAGATTGGAAAAAATGGATTGTGATTGGATTTTTATTAATGGTTTTAACATTAGCAAAAAACATTTTAGTGTTTGGTGTCTTTGCAGTTGTGCTTTTTTATATCATCAAGAAAGATTGGAAAAAGGCAATTTTTTCAATTGGTTTTTTTGGGATATTTAAAATACTGTATGAATTTATCAAAAATTTAATTTGGGGTAAATCGGCTATCCAATATGCAAACCAAGTAAATATCTTAATGAATAAAGATCCTTATGATGCAAGCCAAGGTCAAGAAGATTTGTCTGGATTTATTGTTAGGTTTTTTGAAAATATTTCCATCTATTTAGGAAAAAGATTTTATCAATTGATTGGTTTTTTTGATGAAAATTTTTTGTTTAAAAAAGTGATTCAAAAAGATGGCGAGACTTATGAAGTTGTAAATAACACCATTTACTTTTTTCTTGCCATTATTGTTTTAGTGATGACATTTTACGGGTTATACAAAGCATATAAAAACAAACAAGATTTTATTTTCTTTTTTATTTTATTCTCAGGAACAATTTGTTTTGGAACATTTTTTGTTTTACAAACAAGATGGGATCAACCTCGACTATTGATGGTTCATTTGCCATCTATCTTCTTGGGAATTGCATATGGATTGTCTCTTTTCTTTGAAAAAAACAATTTTAATCAGCGTATTTTTATTGGGCTCATTGCATTAGTTTCCATTTCATTTTTATTGTCTTCAAGTAAGCGAGCAATTTCTAATTTGCCAATCGTTCTAAAAAACATTAAAGGGGATATTTACTACGGATATACTCCTGATTGGAAAAATTACTTGCAAATGAGTGTCTACTGTAAAGATAGCTTACCAGAAACGAGCTTTGTTGCCGCAAGAAAAGCATCAATGAGTTTTGTTTACGCAAAAGGCAAACACTTTTACCCAATTTATTCTGTTATTGCTAAAGATCCTGAAAGTAATCAATCAAACCCTGATTCTGCATTAGCAATATTTAAAAAACATAAAGTAACACATGTACTGTTAGGAAGTTTAAGAATTAATCCAGCTCAAAATACAGGAGAAGTAATAAATACCATACACAACATCATTGCACCAATTGCTCAAAAATATCCTGAAAAATTGCGTTTAATAAAAGAAATTGGACTAAGTGAAACTGCTTACCTGTATGAAATTAAATACTAAATATGGACTGGCTTCAATGTCTTTATTTAGCAAAGATTAAATTATTGCGGCACAGCAATTAAATCAATAGAACCTTTTTGAGGAATATGTTTTCGATAATTTTCTAAACTAATTTCAACATCGGATTTTGCATCAAATAACTTGTAGTTTAAGTCTTTGAAATAATTGTCATAATAATCAAAAGAAATTTTTTTCTCATCCATTACGTACAATCCAATTTCAAAAATAATTTTTGGTCGGTATTTAGCAATGGCTTTTTTAGCACCTTTAAACACTTCATATTCGTGGCCATCAGTATCAATTTTAATAAAATCTATTTTTTCAATTTTATTAATTTCAGTAAAGTCATCTAAAGAAATAGCAGAAACACCGTTCGCTGCTTTAGGCGTTCCTAAATGAACAGGATGATCATTAGTGCCTCTTTCTCCGTTTACTTTCCAGCTTGAGAAAGCAACAATATTGGGATTATCTAAAGATTTTTCAGAAACAAAAGAATTAATTACGGTTACATTTTTTGCAATTAACTCATTTAAACTTAAATTATTTTTTAAACGCTCCAAGGCATAAAACGTTGGTTCAAACGAATACACTTTTCCATTTGGAACAAGTTTGGCAAATTGTAAGGTCATCAACCCTACATTGGCACCAATATCAATGATTGTGAAGTCATCCTTAATTGTTATAAAAGAATTTTTAGTCACATGTTTTTGAAAATCTCCAAATAAATACAAAGACAATTCAATGCCTTCAGACAAATCAACCTCATAATTAATACCATTTTTATGAATGACACGTTTTTCTTTTCCTACAAAAAATGTAACTGTTTTATATAAAATTTTTGCTAAAAAAATTTTTATTCGAGTTATAGGAAGCCAACTATTAAGCATATCAATATTTAATCAGTGCATAAAGATAATTTTTTTCACAACTTCATGAAATTTAAAAAAAGAGATACGAATCTACTAGAATTTAGAATAACAAGCTATGCTCTAAAACAAGACATTTTCAATCAAAAGAATTGTTACTAATACTTTCTGCTTTTTTAGTTACAAACAATAAGCCCAATATTGTAATCCCTGCATTGATTATAATTAATTCGTTTCCGATTTCATAACTGAAATAAGGTTTTACAATAAAGTTTGCAATGACATATGTACTTATTGGCGCAACTATGCATATCAAGGGAACGACATTATCTTTTAAATGAATTTTAGTAAATAATCCGATTACAAATAAACCTAAAAGTGGGCCATATGTGTATCCTGCCAACATTAATATCGTATCAATAATTGCACGCTGATTGAGAATATCAAAAACAATAATCACTAACCACATAATGATGGCAAATCCAATATGAATGAGCGTTCTGCGTTTTGACTTTTCTTTTTCAGTTAACACCTTGTTTTTATCATACGCTAACAAATCAATATAAGTAGAAGTCGTTAATGTTGTTAAAACGCTATCAGCACTGCTAAATGTAGCTGCTGTTAATCCAATAATAAATATTAAACCAGCTACTATTCCTAAATTACCCAAAGCTAAATTTGGGAACACTTTGTCTGAGATAATTTGTCCTGTTTCTAAATTTGTAGGAAGATCAATCCCTGCAAAGGCATAGTATTGATACAATAATACACCTAACGATAAAAAGAAAATATTTACAACGAGCATGACAACACTAAACCAAAAAATATTTTTTTGAGCTTCACCCAAAGATTTGCAACTCAAATTTTTCTGCATCATATTTTGGTCTAAGCCTGTCATGGCAACGGCAATAAATATTCCACCAATAAATTCTTTAAAAAAGAAATTAGATTTATGCCAATCCCAGAAAAAGGTTTCGGATAAATCAGAATGATAAATATTAGTGATAGACTGCGAGAAGCTAATATCCATTTTGTTAGTGATAACAGCTATTGACAAAACAACACCCAACACTAAAAATAAAGATTGAAAAGTATCTGTCCATACCAACGTTTTTATTCCACCTTTGTATGTATAAATCAACATGAGTATTAGTATGACTGAAACGCTCAACCAAAAAGGAATATGCACACTTTTAATTTGATCGAAAACAAAAAACTGAATAACACCAGCTGCTAAATATAAACGACCAGATGCGCCTAAAATACGTGACAATATAAAAAAGAATGCTCCAGCCTTTTGAGTATGTTCGCCAAAACGTGTTTGTAAATAAGAATAAATTGAAACCAAATTCATTTTATAATAAATTGGCAGCAATATTTTTGAAATAATAAAATACCCAACAAAATATCCAAAGACCAATTGTAGATAGGAGAAATGCGCTGTTCCTACTTTTCCAGGTACCGAAATATACGTAACGCCACTTAATGAATCTCCAATCATTCCAAAAGCAACTGCATACCAAGGAGAAGCATGGTTACCAGAAAAATAACTTTCTGAAGTTGAATTTTTTGAAGTCAAATACGCAATAAAAAGCAATCCTCCAAAATATATAGCGATACATAAAACGATTAGGATGGGCGACATGGAAGCGAATATAGGGCTTATGATTGATCAGTTGATTATTAAATTAAATATATTTTCAAAAAAATATTCGTTGATATCTTTTACGAAAATAAATCTGAATACCTTAGCCATAAATCTTAAATTAGTTTCCTTAAAGTCCTATTATAATTTATGCAAGACATCATTGAAAAAATTCCTCGCGAAGCCTTGTTAAAAGAATTAACTCCCGAAAAATTTATTCGAAAAACAAATAATGGAAATAATGAAATATACATTATTACCCATCATAATTCTCCACATACCATGCGAGAAATTGGTAGACTCAGAGAACTTACATTTCGCGAAGCTGGCGGTGGAACAGGCTTAAGCATCGATATCGATAAATATGATACTTGTTTGCATCCCTATAAACAATTATTAGTGTGGGATTCTATAGAAAAAGAAATTGTAGGCGCATACCGTTATATTTTATGTAAAGACGCCGAATATGTTAATGGAAAAGTGTTATTGGCCACTACTGAATTATTTAATTTTTCAGATGAATTTTATAAAACTTATTTGCCTTATACCATTGAGTTGGGTCGTTCGTTTATTCAGCCTATGTACCAACCTTCAGAAAAATTTCGAAAAGGACTTTTTAGTTTGGATAACTTGTGGGATGGTTTAGGTTCATTGGTTATTGATCATCCAAGCATTAAATATTTTTTCGGTAAAGTAACCATGTATTCAAATTTTAAAGTAGAAGCTAGAGATTATATTTTATCTTTTATGAATCATTATTTTCCAGATCAAAAAAAATTAGTTTCTCCTATACATGGCATTGAAATAAAAACAGATGTTTCAAATTTTTTAGCAGAATTAAAAGGAAAAACATATAAAGAAGGGCATGCCATTTTAAATAAATTAGTGAGAACTCTTGGAGAAAATATTCCTCCAATGGTAAACGCCTATAGTAATTTATCAAGTTCTATGTTATCTTTTGGAACCGCTATAAATCCTACGTTTGGCGGAGTAGAAGAAACAGGTATTTTGGTTACGATCAATGATGTTTATAAAAGCAAGTCAGATAGGCACATTGAAACATATGTTAAAGAATTAGAAATTAGAAATGAATGAAAATTCTCTTTTTGAAAGATGAATAAAAATGCAAATTACGAGCGCTAAATTTTTTAAAAGTAGTACAAATTATAAAGGTTGTCCAATTCCAGATAAGCCAGAATTTGCTTTTATCGGGCGCAGTAACGTTGGGAAATCTTCCTTAATCAACATGCTGTGTAACCAAAAAGATTTGGCAAAAACCTCATCCAAGCCTGGTAAAACTCAACTCATTAATCATTTTATAATTGACGATAAATGGTACTTGGTTGATTTACCCGGATACGGTTATGCTAAAACGAGTAAATCAAACCTTGATAAATTTGAGGAATTAATTAGCAATTATATCACTAAACGTAAAAATTTAGTGTCACTCATTATTTTAATTGATAGCCGTTTAGAATTGCAAAAAATTGACGGTGAGTTTATGGATTGGTGTACACAACATGAAATACCCTTTGCGCTTGCATTTACAAAAGTAGATAAGCTAGGTAAAAATGAATGGGCAAGTAATTTTATCAAATATAAAAAGCGTTTGCATGATTATTGGGGAGAATTACCAGATATATTTGTAACAAGTGCTGAAAAAAAACAAGGCAAAGATGACATTTTGAGCTACGTCAATAGCAATTTAAAATATTTTGTCCCACCACCAAAAGGTGCTAAATTAGAAGCAAATGACGACTCTCATATCTGAATGGCAACTGCTACAAAATAAATTAAAAGAACGTTTTGAAACAGAAATGGATCATGATGCTATTTTATTCATGATTGGACTACAAGAATTAGATAAACCATTTCGTCAATATAAGAAAGACGAAAAATTAGAAGTGATGCACATTGGCGTGTGTACAGTTTTAGAACCTTACGGTTTTTATGAATACAAAGGTAGAGATGATGATGATTGGCCTCACTGGGAAGTAAAAGAACAATTACCTCATCTAGAACCAAAACAACAAAATAGATTGATGAATGATGCCATCATTGATTATTTTAAACGTTCAGGCTTTTTGGACGATATAAATGAATAAAGTTTTTTTGTCATTTAACTTATAATAAAAAAAGACAACGCTTGACACATAATTATTTTTTAAACCCACACATAATGATAAAAACTATGAAAAAATCAACCTTAATCATGTTGACCTTGATAACATTAACTACGAATGCACAAGTTAAAAAAAGTAAAGCAGTTGTTTCAAAAGCCAATACAAAACCTTTAAATACAGGCGCAAAATTAATCGAAACAATTTCTAAAATCGGAAATGAAATTGTTATTCCATACAAAAAATATGTCCTACCAAATGGATTAACCATTGTGGTGCATGAAGACCATAGTGATCCGATTGCTTATGTTGATGTAACTTATCATGTTGGTTCAAATCGTGAGCAGCAAGGTCGTTCGGGCTTTGCTCATTTCTTTGAACACATGATGTTTCAAGGTTCAAAAAACGTTGGCGATGAACAACATTTTAAAATTATTACAGAAGCTGGCGGAACTTTAAATGGTACTACTAATTCTGATAGAACAAATTATTTTGAAACGGTTCCTTCAAATCAATTAGAAAAAATGTTTTGGTTGGAATCAGACCGAATGGGCTTTTTACTTGATTCAGTCACTCAAAAGAAATTTGAAATTCAGCGTGCTACAGTAAAAAATGAACGTGGACAAAATTACGACAATCGTCCTTATGGTTTAATTAGCGAAAAAACAGGAGAAGCGCTGTATCCGAAAGGTCATCCTTATTCTTGGACAACAATTGGATACATTGAAGATTTAAATAGAGTAGATGTGAATGATTTAAAACGTTTCTATTTGCGTTGGTATGGTCCTAATAATGCTGTGATTACTGTGGCTGGAGATGTAAATACAGAAGAAGTTATAAAATTAGCAGAAAAATATTTTGGCTCGATACCACGAGGACCAGAAGTGAAGGATATGATTAAACAACCAGCAGCCTTGACTGAAAATCGCTATATTTCTTATGAAGATAACATACGATTTCCTCAATATAAAATTTCTTTTCCCACAGTTCCTTCTATGCATAAAGATGAAGCTGCACTTAATGTTTTAGGAGAAGCATTATCATCTTCAAAAAGTTCGCCACTTTATATTGCTTTTGTAAAATCACAAAAAGCCTTATTTGCAAATTCTTATAATTATAGCAGAGAACTGGCAGGACAATTTGAAATAAACATTAGAACAAATGCGGGTTCAAAATTGTCAGAAATAGAAACTTTATTAAACGAAACTTTATTAAAGTGGGAAAAAACGGGTATAACCGATGACGATATAAAAAAATATAAAGCTAGTTTTCAAAGTAATTTATATAATACATTAGCAACGGTTAATGGAAAAGGTTCTCAATTAGCGGCTTTTCAAACTTTTGCTAAAAATCCCAATTATTTAAAAATTGAAGTTCAAAATAATCTAAAAGTTACAAAAGCCGATGTCATGAGGGTATATCAGACTTACATTAAAAATAGATTTGCAGTGATTTTAAGTTGTGTTCCGAAAGGAAAATCTGAATTAGTTGCTAAAGCAGACTCTTGGAAGATGTATGAAAGAACAATTGAAGATGAAAGTGTAGAATATAAAAAATTATCTTACACAGAACCCATTAATCAATTTGATAGAAGTAAAATGCCAATAGCTCAACAAGCCAAATTAGTTCCAATACCAAATTATTGGACTGCTAATTTCACTAATGGAATTAAATCTATTGGAATATTTGATAATGAAATTCCAAAAGTTAATATTCAGTTTAGCATGCCTTTGGGTCATCGCTTTGAAGCTCTTAATAAATCAGGAACTGCTAATTTGCTTGCGGCAATATTAAAAGAATCAACGCAACAACACAGTGCACAAGAAATAGGAAACAAGCTAAAACGTTTAGGAAGTGAAGTTTCTTTCTATGCAAGTGATAATGAAATTTCCATGATAATTTCTTCTCTCAAACAAAATTTAGATTCTACTTTAAACATTGCGAAGGAAATGTTATTCATGCCAAAGTTTGATTCATTAGATTTTCAGCTTGTAAAAAAAGAACAACTAGACGGAATCAATAATCAATTAACACAGGCTACATCCATCGCTAACAATGTTTATTCCAAATTACTTTACGGCAATGAGTATACGCTATCCACGCCAGTAAACGGAACTGCGGAAACTGTAAACGGTATTACACTTGATGATTTAAAAAAATACTATGCTAATTTTTCAGGATATAATTCAGTTTTAGCCATTAGTGGAGCTATTGACCAAGCTACTGCGCTTAAAAAATTAGATTTTTTAAATAAATTACAATCAGCAAATACAATCCCTATTGCTAAATACAAATTACCTGAAATAGATAAAACGCGCTTGTATTTTGTCGATAAAAAAGGTGCGCCACAATCTGAAATCAGAGTAGGATATTTATCATTACCATATGATGCAACTGCTGATTATTTTAAATCAACCATCATGAATTTTTCTTTCGCGGGTTCTTTTAATAGTCGTATTAATACGATTTTAAGAGAAACCAAAGGTTATACTTATGGTGCAAGAGGTGGCTTTAATGGTAGCAAATTTATTGGTCCTTACACAATAAGTACAGGAGTTAGAGGAAATGCAACGGATAGTTCTTTAATTATCATCATGGATGAATTAAAAAAATACAATCAAAATGGAATCCAAATAGATGAATTGGAATTTACAAAAAATGCAATGGCACAAGCTGACGCTTTAAAATACGAATCTCCTTTCCAAAAATTGAGTTTTGTAAAACGAATCATTGATTTTAATTTAGAAAAAACGTTTGTTGCTAAACAAGGTGAAATAATTAAAACTATTACTGCACCGGAAATAAATCAATTAGCAAAAACAAACCTACCTTATGATAAAATGATTATCCTCATAGTAGGCGATAAAACTTCAAATTACGAGCAATTATCAAAACTAGGTTATGAAATAGTTGAACTGGATATAAATGGAAACAAAGTGAATTAGACATTTGGATAATTTATTTACCATTCTGTTTTTTTAGAAATTTTAATTTTCACATTAATAAAGAATTTAGAAAATGAACATAGGAATTGTCTGTTACCCAACATTTGGTGGAAGTGGTGTTGTTGCTACTGAATTAGGAATTGCTTTAGCTCACAAGGGCCATAAAGTTCATTTTATAACTTATTCTCAACCTTTTAGATTAAGTCAATTTACCGAAAATATTTTTTATCATGAAGTTAGTGTAAACGATTATCCTTTATTTGAATTTCAACCTTACGAAAGTGTATTAGCGAGTAAAATAGTAGATGTTGCCATTTATGAAAGGCTTGATGTATTACATGTACACTATGCCATTCCTCATGCATCGGTTGCTTATATGGCGCAACAAATATTGAAATCAAGAAAAATAAATTTACCCTATGTTACTACTTTGCACGGTACAGACATTACCTTGGTTGGCCAAGATCCTTCTTTTGAACCTGTCATTTTCTTTTCTCTTAATAATAGTAATGCTATCACATCAGTTTCCGAAAGCTTAAGAAAGGAAACTTTAAAAACATTTAAAATTTCTAACAAAATAACTGTCATCCCTAATTTTATTAACATTGATGAATACCAAACCATAAAAAATGATTGTCAGCGTGAAAAATATGCAAGCCAAAATGAAAAAATTTTAATTCATATTTCAAATTTTAGAAAAGTAAAACGAGTAGAAGATGTGCTGCAAATTTTTAATATTGTAAGAAAAAAAATTCCATGTAAATTAATTTTGGTTGGTGATGGTCCTGAAAGGCAAGCCATTGACAAATTATGTAAGGAGTTAGATACTTGCAATGATATTATTTCTCTCGGAAAAATTCCGAATCCGAAACAAATATTGGCTTATGGCGACGTCTTTTTATTACCTTCAGAAACTGAATCTTTCGGTCTTGCTGCTTTGGAAGCAATGGCAATGAAAATGCCTGTTATTTCAACTAATACAGGAGGAATTCCTGAATTAAATATACATGGAAAAACTGGGTTCATGAGTAAGGTTGGAGATTATGAAGAAATGGCCGAGAACACCATCGCCTTGCTATCAAATGAGGAAAATTTTCAACAATTTAAAGCAAATGCTTTTGAACAAGCAAAGAAATTTGATATTGAAAATGTACTGCCAATGTATTTAAAAATTTATGAGAGCTTGTTGGAATAAATTGTATTAAAATTTAGGACAACTTACTAAAACTTTTCTATTTCTTTTTTTCTTACGTGCTACTTCATATATTAACGAAATTTCATGTGCTCCTAAAGAGGATGATATTCCTAGTTTTGAAACCACTACATCATAACTATAACCCACTCTTAAATTGTAATCATCTAATTCAAATCCTAACAACAATGCAATGCTTTCACTGCTTGAATATGTTGGTCCGTATTGTTTAAATGGCAAGCCTCTATACCAAATACCAAAATTTAATGGTAAATGAAAATAATAAATTCCAATATCTAGCTGATCATTTTTTAGTTGATGTTTATAATGCAAAGCAGGTGAAAGATACTTTTTTAATTTCGATTTTTTTTTTGAGAATATAAAACGGTAACCGCCGTGTAAACTAAAACTTAAAGGTAAAGGAACATTTTCACCAGTTAAACTAACATTGGGTTGAGTAAAATGTTTTGCACTTAAACCTAACCAGTACTCCGTTGAATTTAAAAGTGCTCCTGCTGCAAAATCGATATAATTTAATTTTTCATAGCGCTGAAATTCTATCGTTGTTGAAGAACCTGTGACGAGTTGATCATTAAAAATTAATTTCGAAAAATCTAATCTTTTCATATTGTAAGATAAATTTGCACCCAATCTTACTTCTGAAAATTTTGTTACTTTAAAATGGTAGGCATAATTTAGTCCAAACTGAGAAAGAGTTAAACCAGCCGTTCCTGATCTATCTTGCATCACATTGAATCCAATTCCACTATTTAATTCAGATAAATTGTAATCATAACTTGCCATCATCGTTTGATACGTTTTACTAACGCCAGGCCATTGATTTCTGTAGTTTGCTATAAATCTATGTTCGTATGTAACTCCAGTAAATGCAGGATTTAAATACATTGGCGCAGCATAAAATTGAGTGAATTGAGGATCTTGCCCCTTTGAATTAATTGAACTAAAAAGAGGGAAAAAACCTAGGACCAAATATTTGCGTCTAAATAGAATAAATTAATTTTTTTGAGTTAAAATTAACATTAAATCTTCTTCTTTTTGCTCGTTATAAATAGGTTCCAAATCTAAAATGAGTCTTTGGCAATTTTCTTCATCTACAATTAACTTATAGTATTTTAATGGATTCATTACCAATATAAATTTCCCTGTTTTAGCGCTTGCGCTATAAATCCCTACAACTCTTTTGGTTTCAGTATCAACTAATGTAATTTTAGCACTTTTAAATTTATCTCCAACTTTGATAAATCCACGTTTTACTTTTAAATCATTATCACCAAACCGCGTGTCAATTTCATATAAATCATTTCCACCAAAAGTGTCGTCTTTTATTGAAGAATAGTAACCATGAGTTCCATTGTAATTTAAAATAAAAAATATATCATTATTTACTGAATTTACTGGATAGCCTAAATTTTCAGGTTCAGAAAATAAATTAGTTTCCGAATTTAATGTTGATTTAAAAACATCGTATTCTCCCATCGTGTTATGTCCTTTAGAACTAAAGTAAAGTGTTATACCATCTGAATTCAGATAAGGTGCATCTTCATCTCTTTCTGTATTAATTGTTGGGCCTAAGTTTTGAGGCAATGACCACTTGCCGTTAGGGAGCTTTTTGATGCGATATAAATCCTTTCCGCCAAATCCACCTGGTTTATTACTGCTAAAATAAATGATGTCTTCATCACTACTAAAACAAGCACTTGTTTCAATGTATGGCGTGTTGATTTCAACGCCTAATTTAACAGGATCACTCCATCCTGTTGGCTTAGCATTAACGATATATAAATCACCGCTTAACAAGTCTTCAGAAGTTCTATAAACCATCATTTGATTTCCATCAAAACTAATTGCTACGCAGGCATCATGAGTATTTGTGTTTATAGGCGATCCAATGTTTTGGGGCGTTCCCCATTTATCATTTTCAGTTTTTTCGCTTACATAAACATCTTCATAAAAAGTACCATATACATCGTTTAAATTACCTGTGCTTCCCTTTCTTCGAGAAGTAAAATATAATCTATTTTCATCTGGACTAATGATTGGAACATAATCATCAAACTCAGAATTTATTTTATCTCCCAAATTTTTAATGATGGAATTATGAGGTTTCTTCATGAATTGTTTGGCGTTTTTACTACAAACAATGTAATAATCTACATCCTTATCTGATATCGTTCTTTCTTTTTCTGGAATTGATTTATATTTTTTATAATATTCTATGGCTTCATCAAAGCTATTGTTAAGGTGATAAATTTTACCAAGATAAAATTGCGCCTCAGGTAGTTTGCTAGAAGTTAATTTCAGCAAATGAAAATAAGCAGAATCAGTTGGTTGATTTAATTTGATACGGCTAATCGCGGAATTTAAATTTGCTAATTCGTTATTTGGATCTATTGCTAATACTTTCTTGTAGCTTTGTATGGCATTTAAATAATCGTCGGTTTCAAAAAAAGAATTGGCTTCTTTTAATGATTTTTTAATCTGCTTCGTTTCAATTTTAGTTTGAGAAAAAAAATGTAAAGAGCAAAAGAAAATAATAATAATGACCTTCGTTTTCATATTTCTATATATAAATTATCTAAGTAATAAAACGTCACCCGCTTTATTAATTCTTTTATTATCGTACGTGATAGCAATTATTTTCCAAACATACACATCTTGCACGCATAATTTTCCTTTATAATACCCATCCCAACCAATATTGATATCTTTTGATACAAATAATAATTCTCCCCATCTTGAAAAAATATTCAACTCATATTTTTCAATGCCACTTAATACAGGTCGAAATACATCGTTATTTAAATCATTTGGATTATATACGCCACCATTTGCTGCATTAGGATTTGGAGAAAATGCATTTGGCATTTCAATTGAACTCTCTAGCAGAGCATTTATCTTTGAAGGAAGCTCAAAGGTATCTTTACACCCACGTTCGTTAGTTGCAACGAGCTTGATTTGATAAATTCCAACACTTTGATAAAAATGTGATGGATTAACTTCAGTAGATTTTTTTAAGTCTCCAAAATCCCAATCATAACTTATGGCTCCTGTTGATAAATTAGAACAATTGATTGGATTTGTTGGAATAAAAACAGTGTTTGGGTTTGCCTGAAATAGAGCTTTTGGCTTAGCAAAAACAGTAATAATTTTTGTTGCGGTATCTTTACATCCATAATCATTTGTTGCAATTAGTTTTACAGTAAACGTTTTGGTTGACGGAGAGGTGTTATAAAATATGCTATTTGCGTTTCCAGAATTAGATCCTGATCCATTGCCAAAATCCCATTCATAAGATTTTACGCCTAATATATTTGGAAAATTAACATTTAAAGCTGTGCAACCACTATCGGGCTGTGCAACGATAGTATACTCTGGTTTTGGATAAATATTAATTGGCACAGTAAGTGTATCAATACAATTATTTACAGAAGTTGCAATTAATTGAACTGTTCTGATAATAGTGGCATTGGTATTATTGACGTATTGGTTAATTGCATTTGTAGTTGTAAACGTAGTAGTTCCAAAATTCCATTTATAAGAAAAAGCACCACTTGATGTGTTAAGAAAATTTAAGGTTTTTGGAGAACAGCCTGGGGTGTCAACAGTAAAGTTAGCTTTTGGCCTAAATAATAGTAAAACTGACTTCGTTATTGAATCAATACATCCATTAGATGTATTGGCAATCAATGTGCAAGAGAATGTTTGATTAGAAGCACTACTAGGATTTACATAGGCGTGGTTAGTATTTAAAGAATTATCAGTGAATCCATCCCCAAATCGCCACAAATTAGATGAACTATTAGAACTGGTATTGGTAAATGAAACTGCCAATGGAGAACAACCAATCGTAGGAGTTAAAACAAAGTTAGGCACTGGTTTTGGAAAAATAACAGGATATCCAAATGTTGTATCAATGCAGGAAAATGCATTAGATACGATTAATGTGATAGTATAAGTTATTGTTGATATGGTGGTATTTGAAAAAGTGTGTGTTGGATTTGGTAAATTAGATAATGGACTTCCATCACCATAATCCCAAGTATAACTTACAGCACCTAACAAAGGTGGAAAGCTAATGCTTAAAGGGGTACAGCCGCTATTTGGTAACATTGTAAAATTAAAAATTGGTTGAGGGTAAGCAGTAACTGTTAATTTAGCACTGTCTTTACAACCATTATTACTGGTAGAAATTAATTGAACCGTATATGTTTGTATGAGCAACGTTGCATTTGTGAAGGTATGAGATAACACGCTCAATGTACTAGTTAGGTTTGAAGTTCCGTCGCCAAATTTCCAATCGTAGTTGACGGCCCCAGTCGAACTATTTGTAAAAGTTGCCACTACTGGCGAACATCCCGCCACAGCATTTGTATTAAAAATAGTTTTAGGATTTGGAAATACAGAAACGACCGCTGTTTTTGTATCAGAACATCCGAGGGGTGTAGAAGCAGTAAGGGTAACTGTGTAATTTCTATTTACACTTAACGTATTTGTAAAACTACTTGTGGTATTAGTTAAAGTGGATGTGCTTAAGTTTCCAAAATTCCAATTGTAAATACTAGAGTTTAAACTGGTGTTGGTAAAATTAACCAATAAATTAGGACATCCACTCGCTGGCGTAAAAGTAAAATCGGCGGTTGGTTTTGTATTAATAACAATGATTTGAGTGGCAGTGTCCCCACAAAATGCCGTATTAACAATTAATTGCACGGTAAATGTGTTTTGTACAGTATAGGTGTGGGTTGGACTTTGAACAGTGCTTGTGGCTGTAGGTGAAGCATCTCCAAAATCCCATTCCCATGAAGTAATGGGGTTTCCTGGTATTACAGGCGTGTTATCAATAAAACTAGCAGAAGATCCAACACAGGCAGTAGTTGGTATAAAAGCAGCAACTGGTTTAGGGTAAACGGTGATTGGCAAAGTAAAGGTTTTTACACAAGTACTTGCGGCAGTTACTGTTAATGATGCCACATAATTTCCAATGGCAGTATAATTTTGAGATGGAGGAAGTAATCCATTAAATGTATTCCCATTTCCGAAATTCCAATTCCATGATATGGCAGAAGTCGATAAATCTGTAAATACCGCATTGCTAATTCTCACACAGCCTTGGCTTGGAGTTGCAGTGAAAAGAGCATTAGGACTTGGAAAAATTGTAATGACGACTCTTTCAGTATCACTACAAGCTCCTCCAATGGCACCAAGTGAAGCAACAACCGAAACAGTAAAAGTACCAAATGTGCTATAAGAGTGGGATTGTGGGCCAAATGGTCTAGATACAAATCCCCCACCATCTCCAAAATTCCATCTATAGAGGTAACCCGGTGTACTTGTATTGGTAAAAGTAATTGGGGTAGATTGGCATAAAGGGATCACTGGCGCAATCAGTCCTGCTGTTGGAGGATTAACGATACTTACTTGTATTATTTGGGTATCAACCCCACACAAATTACTATCTAGTAATTGTATTGCGTAGGTGCCTACTGATGGATAAGCTATTGTTATAGGGAAAGTCGGAGGCCAAGGCCGCCAATTGATAATTGAATCATGTCCCAATCCCCAATAATTTCCAAAATTCCATCTTTCTTGCCTTTGAAATGTATTTCCTTCTGGTACGCAATTTCTATTTGTTGTATTATTAAAAGTAAAAACATTATCAGGCCAACAGGACACAAACCTAGAGGGTGTAATGTTTGCAACATCTATATCATAAATTTGAATTGGGTTAAACACTGCAATGGTAGGAAGGTTATTACAATAATTTTTCGCACGAAGCGTCACCGCCGTTTGGCATGAGACTGTTCCCTTCAAATAATTATGCGATAAAATTTGTCCAGCGTTAAGATAGTCAAATGAAAGAATAGGAGAACCGTCTCCAAAATCCCAAGTAAATTTAGTGGTTTCAGAAACATCTGTACTATTATTTTTAAATGATATGGACTTTGGCGCACAAATGGTAGTAATGCCTCCGATAGGTATTTGAATGGAAGCATTTACTGGCTTTTCCATCACCACAACACCAGTCATAACACAAGTGTTAGTAGGGATTGTAATAGTTACGATGAAAGTATCAATGGTAGCAGCGTAATTATGAGCAACAATGGTATTTGCAACATAAGAGCCACCAACAAAATTTGGGCTACCATCCCCCCAATCAATGGTATAAGCACCCCAACTTGAATTAGATTGAAAATTAAGATTGTAAGAACCTCCTGTGCAGTTTATCCAATAAGGAAGACCAGATAAATTTCCCAAATAATCATACAACTGCGGGCAAGCTGCATTTGTATATTTGGTTAAACCAACAAATAATAATATGTATAAATAACGTTTCAATTTTTTTAATTTAAAAAAAAACAGGTTTTATAAGCCAGGTTCTGTATTCTGCAAGCAGAACTTTCATCATTTATCTATGCAGCCTACCCTCTTTAACATAACCGAAGTTATTGTGGCGAGCAACCACAAAAATTAAAGTTTACATGGCCTTACAACATAAGAGGTTTTTCCAATATATTTATTACTAAACACACTTGTGAGCTCTTACCTCACATTTTCACTATGACCACAATTACTCGTGGCTACCTTGTTTTCTGCGACACTATCTGTTACGCTATATTTCTATTTGCGCACCCACTTTTTCAAATGGCATATTGCTCTGTGTTGCCCGGACTTTCCTCCCTTTAATATGAAAGAGCGATGAAACAAACCTGTTTTCAATATAAATTTACGAAAAATTAGATTAGAAAGTTACGAATTGTTAAAAAATAAATAATTTTTCTGAACAATAATTATTGTCTTTTGTCAATACCCCAAAATAATTTATTTCGCAAGGTTTCAAAAAAATGTTGACCTTCTAGGTTGATGAGATTAAATTTAAAATCTGCTTTTTTTATAGAAAGTTTGGTATTGTTTTTTAAAGAAATAGAGCGAGAATCCAAAGATATGTTAAATCCATCACTTCTGCCACTCACAATAAAACTAATTATTTTATGATTGGCAATGATGATTGGTCTTACATTTAGATTATGAGGAGCTATGGGTGTGATGATGAAATTTTCAGAATCAGGAACCATGATTGGTCCACCACAGCTTAGTGAATAAGCGGTGGATCCAGTTGGTGTTGAAACAATTAATCCATCTGCAAAATAAGAGTTTAAAAAAACGCCATCCACATAAGTGTCGATATTGATCATTGCGCTTGATTCTTTTTTGTGAATGGTAAATTCATTTAAGGCATAATTAATATGATTAAATTCTTCTTCATTGTTTTCCAAAACAATCAATTCTCTTTTATCTAAAGTGTATTTTTCTTTTATTAATAATTGAATTGCTTTTTCAAAATCTTCTTTAAAAACGCTTGCCAAAAAACCTAATCTACCTGTATTAACGCCTAAAACTGGTATGCCTGATGTTTTAATGAGAGCAAGTGTTTCAAGCATTGTTCCATCTCCTCCCAAAGAAATAAGGATATCTGCTGACGCAATGAGTTCTTTAGAATTAGCAAAACTTTTTAATTGGTAAGAAGTTTTAGAATTTTCATTGATATAATCAAGATAAGATTTAAAAATAATGATATTAAACCTTTCTCTTTCAGCCAATAAAATTAATTGATCTAGGTAATTCGAAAAATTTTCTTTGGTATTACGGGCATAAACGGCTATTGTCATTTATTAAAATAAATTAAATGTTTAAATAATGAATAAATTCATCAAATTTATTTTGAAGCCCTCCACGAAAGTCACTATTTTGAAAAGAGGCTTTAACCAAATAATGATATCGATTAAAAGTTTGTAAGATGCGAGACAAATCTTCAACATTTATTTTGAGTGTTACTTCAACTTTAGTGCTATCAGGCAATGAGGATACATGGCAGCTCAATATTTTTGCGTCATTTCCCTCTATAATACTAGAAATTTGTGACAACGAATAATCTATTTGATTAACTTCTAAAACGATAACGCCACCTGGGTTTTGAACCGATGCCATCGTAGAAAGATTTTGCAAAAGCCCTTTTAAGGTTATACATCCTTTATATAATTCCTGATCATCTAAAACTGGAATGAGCGTAAGGTTAAACGACATCATCAATTTTAGTAAATCATAGGTGTGTTGATAATTATGTATAATCGGCTTTAACAAAGGAATTTTTAATTGTTCAATTTTCTCTTCAGGATGATTATAATCTATCAAATCATGCTCAGAAACCAATCCAATTAATTCCCTATCCTTCACCACTGCCAAATGTGATACTTTAAATTGTTCCATCCAATCCAAAGCCAATTCAGCCGAATCAGTCAGTTTTAATGGTGGAATTTCGTCTGTTACTAAATCTGTTACAAGCATGCGCAAAAATACTATTTTTTTTATCGAACTACGTAATTATAAAACCTCATTAACTTTCAAAAGTTTACTTAAATTTGCTAACCACTTTTTTGTAAAATTTAGTACTACTATGATTTCTTTTGATAATACCGAAAATGCCTTTAAAGGCAAATTAGATTTTGATTTAAAACGATCTTTTTGGTTATTTAAAATGGTTGGAAGTCCTTTTTTAGTTGATATCTCTGCCAAGCTAGCGCCCATCGGTTTAAATTTAGGCTTAAAGAAGCTCATAAAGGCAACCATTTTTAAACAATTTGTTGGTGGAGAAACCATTGCAGAATGTAATAAAACCATCGCGGAATTGGGAAAATATAACATTGGTACCATATTAGATTATAGTGTTGAGGGCAAAGAGAGTGAATTAGATTTTGATATTTGTTGCAAAGAAACTACTGAAACCATTCACAAAGCAAAAAACAACAAGCATATTCCTTTTTGTGTTTTTAAAGTAACGGGCTTGGCACGCTTTGGATTATTGGAGAAAATAAGTGCAAATGAAACGCTTACTGATGAAGAGTATAAAGAATTTGAAAGGGTGAAACAACGTGTGCATTTAATTTGCAGCGAAGCAGCAAAAGCCAATCAATCTATTTTTATCGATGCTGAAGAAAGCTGGATTCAAAAAGCAATAGATGATTTAGCGAATGAAAATATGCAATTATTTAATAAACAAAAAGCCATTGTATATAATACCTATCAACTTTATAGAAATGATCGATTGGATTATTTGAAAACAACCATTGCACATGCGAGAGAAAACAACTATCATGTTGGAGCAAAATTAGTTCGTGGGGCTTATATGGAAAAAGAAAGAAAAAGAGCACAAGAAAAAAAATATAATTCCCCCATTCAACTTGATAAAGAAAGTACGGATAGAGATTACAATTTAGCCATTGAAGAGTGTATTAAAAACATTAATTTGCTTAGTTTATGTGCAGGCACTCATAATGAAAGTAGTAGTTTATACTTAACTCAGTTAATGACAAAATATGCGATTTCAAATGATGACGTGCGAATTTATTTTTCACAATTATTTGGAATGAGTGATCACATCAGTTATAATTTGGCTTTAAGTGGTTATAATGTTGCAAAGTACGTTCCCTACGGTCCTGTAAAGGAAGTTCTTCCTTATTTAATCAGAAGGGCTCAAGAAAATACTTCGGTAAAAGGTCAAACAGGTAGAGAATTAAGTTTAATCATTAAAGAAAAAAATCGAAGAAAAAACAAGTAGTCATGTTTTATCTAAAATAATTATGTGGCTTTTGAACCATCTTTAAAATGGCCCTGTAGTACAAAGGATAGTATTTGGGTTTCCGAAACTTAAGATTCAGGTTCGATTCCTGACAGGGCTACTTGGAGGGAAGAAACTGAAAAGTCAGATTTCTTCTCTCCATTATTTTGGCTTAAAGCCTTGTCAGTTTTGCAGAGTAGTTCAACTGCTTTGTTCAATTTTGTGGTTCGGTACTCATTATTCTGAAAATACAACTTTTCAGGAAAAACCGAACCAATTATTTTTTGTTTGACCTCTGTATTCTTTGTTTTATAGTATTTATCGATGTTTAACAGCAAATCAAGGCACTCATCTATTTTAGTATCGTAACTTTCGATTCCTTGACGAATTTGCATTTCTTCTCTATTCAACCTTTCCAATTCTTCTTCAATTTCAATTTTCATTTCTTTATAATCCCCAGCTGAAAATTCTCCATCTAACATCATATCCTTTGCGTTCTTTAATCGCATTTTTAATTTAACAACATTGCTTGTAATTTTCTCTGCCTCCTTCTTACCATTATTATTTCGGTTTTTTAAATTCCCTTTTAATATCGTGGCAAATAGTTCCATATACTTAGGACAGCTATTGTATTCTTTTAGATGGTCTATAAAAATGGTATTCATATTAAATGCCTTTTGTCTTTCCTTGCAACCACCACCACAATGGTAATAAAAGAATTTACCGCCTGCTCTACCTTTTGAAGCAGAGCCTGTTAGATTTCTGTTACATTGAGGACAGATTAAATATCCCCGTAAAGGAAACTCATCTCGAATCGTTTGAAATTTATTAGGAATTTTCTTTTTTCTGCCCTCTAAAATATCCTGAACAGCATAAAATGTTTCCTCGTCAATGATTGCTTCGTGTTTGGCATCTACCCAATAAGCTGGCTCATCTTTATATGCAGGAACCAACACTTTGCCTATATAGCCTTTGTTTCTTAAAAGCATCCAAAATGAGTTTCTTTCGCATTTTAAGCCTTGCTTATACAGTTTTTTTCTAAGTTCCTCAATATTATATGTTCCTTCTGCAAACTTTTTAAATGCAAGTCTAACCAGTTCTTCTTGTATGCCACCTTCAGGAGCAATTATCGGACGGTTATTTTCATCTCTTGTGTTTTTATATCCCCTTAAACAAGACCCTAACCAACGTCCTTCTTTTTTTCCTCTACGCATTCCATGAAAAACATTTAATGCCCTACGGTCATTATCTACTTCGGTTGCTGCAAGATAAATTGCCAACATGATTTTACTTTCAGGAATTTCAAAATCCAAAGGCTGCTCGATGGATTGAGCTTCTACGCCCATCTTTTTTAAATCACGGATTGTGATATAGGCTTCGGCAACATTTCGAGAAAATCTGTCCCACTTTAAGAATAGAACATTATCAACATAACCGCTATTCTTTTTAATGAATTGCATTACGTTAAGCCATTGGGGGCGGTTGAAAGTTTTACCACTTTCATCGTCGTGAAAAAAGCCTACTATTTCAATGCCATTGTTTTCGCAATACTTATGGAGTTTATCTTTTTGGTCTGAGGGACTGTATCCGTTATTTTGTTCATCGGTTGATACACGGGTGTAAATGATTGCTCTCCTTTTCATTGTATGAAGCTTTAAGGTTTTCCTTTATTTTTTATTTCTGTTTTTTCTGCATCGGCTGAAATTGGTTTTGCATTTTTGTCAATTGCATCTATTGCAATTTCCGCTAAATGATAAAACCAGTTTCTTATTAAAATAATTTCTTCATCAGTATGCTGTAAGCCATTTTTGATGAGTATTTTTTTACACTCATTCAATGATAGTTTGTTATTTTCAGCAGTCATACTCATTTTAAAATGCTTGCTGAATTTGAATTCATTGCTTTAAAAAAGAACGATTTTTGTGATTTTGTTATCCCTGCCGAATCCAATACAAGTATAATGATAATCAACAAGTTACGAAACAATAAAGCAAAAATATTATCAACAAATAACTGATTGGGAATCAGAATTTGTTTTGATTTTTGGAGAAAATATTTATGCTTTTTGCTCATAATTTGCTTTACTTGAAAGCAAAAGTGCAAAGGCTTTTAAAATATCATTTCCTGAAAAGTCAATTAGTATAAAACAAGAACAATGAAATAAAAACTGGATAAAAAAATGACAATAAATCTAAATATTACCAATCGCCATTTTCTTTAATGTATTCAATAACTTTGAAAACGGCGAACTTTATAAAAGTATTGTGCATCGAAAAAAATACTAAACAAGATATATTTGCGTTATATTAGAGGTCAATCAAAATCAGGATGAAATAAAATCTTGTTTTTTCAAATTGAACAAAAACTTTCTTTAATATTGCTAAGACCTTAATTAAAAATCTCCTTACACTAAATACTTAATTTGACACAAAATAGTATGAAAATTTTTAAAATATTTTTCTTGGCTATCCGCAATAATCTTATAAAAGACCTTTGATTTTATTGACTTTCAAACATATTTTTTTTAGATAGTGGTTGGTGGCTCATTGCTTGTTTTAATAATGTGTAAAATAATAAACCTCTACTTTTAGAGTTTCGTCTATTGT
>JBKDJY010000077.1:0-20422 GCA_046345275.1 Bacteroidota bacterium | reverse complement strand
ATATCCAGCTGTTGAGCGCAAAAAATCTTAATGCTTCTCATAAATCCAAAAAAACAGCATTGAAATTTCAATTCGCAACGCATTCTTATCAAAAAATAAATCACTCTTTTCAAAAAACAGTAGTTTTCTTGCTGACACTAAGTAGCAATATGTGCTTGCAAAATGTGGGGAGGCTTTCACACAGGTCGGCTTATGCAGTTTGCTTGTCTGAGCGGCTTAGTTGGTCTATGCGGTTAGGTCAACCGTTTTAATAGCGGTGAGTTTTGAAATGTTAGCGGCTAGTTCTGAAAAGTTAGCGGAGAGTTCTAAAATGTCAGCGGCTAGTTTTGAAATATTAGCGGTGTCCTCTAAAAAGTTAGCGGCAAGATTTAACTTGTAAGCGGTGTGTTCTGAAAAGTTAGCGGCTTCCTCTAAAATATTATCGGGAAGTTTTGAAATGTTAGCGACGAGTTCTAAAATGTATGCGGCTTACTATGAAATGTAAGCGGTAATTTCTACAAATTTTTTACAAAGGTGTATCCAGTTATTTGTCAAAATTAACCAGTTGTAAAGTGTCTCCTGTTAAAGGCTGTTAAATGCCGATACTTAGCAACAGTTTTGCATTATAGTTTTCAAATAACAAAAAGATTATGCCACCTAAGTTTTAAATAAAAAATCGAATTCTTTTTTTCCTTGTTTGTTTTCTTAAAGTAAAACAAAATATCGAACAAATAAATTAATATTTAAAAAATAGAAATAATGGGAACTTATATAGAAACTGGTCATACAAAAAACGTAGCAAACTTTGACCATTTAATAACATTCATACAATCATACGGTGCAAACTATTCACCGTCGAACACACGTATAACTTTAGCAAACTTGCAAATTGCTTCAACCAACGGACAAACTGCCTTAACGAATGTTAAGAATGAATTCAACAGTTGGAAAAATGCAACTAACAGCCGTGAGATTGCTTTTGAGCCTTTAAAGGGATTAGCCACACAATTATTAAATACTTTAATTGCCATTGGTGCTAATGAACAAACAATAAAGGATTTCAAAACAATTAACGCCAAAGTTCAAGGGTCTAAATTAACTAAGGCAGATGCAGGAATAGCAGATGATTCATCAACTGCAAGGGCTGACGGCTCCAAATTAACTAAAGCAGATTCAGGAATAACCGATGAAAGCACGGCTAAATTGGCAATGCCAAGCAAAAAATCAATTTCGGCTTCGCAACAAAGTTACGATAACTTGATAGATCATTACGACAAGTTAATTAAGTTATTGGCAAGTGTGTCGACTTATACGCCAACAGAAAACAGTTTAAAAGTAACAACATTAAACACTATGTTAGCGAACTTAAAATCTTCGAATACTTTAGCGTATAATAAAGTAGTGAGTGTGAGTAATGCCAGAATTGCCCGAAATAAAGTGCTTTATGAAAACACAGATGCTTTAGTAACATTAGCAAAATTAGTAAAGGCTTATATCAAAGGTAAGTTTGGTGCTAAAAGTCCTGAGTTTGCTCAGGTAAGTGCTTTAAAATTCACAATGATTAAAGCAGGAAAATAATCGAAAGATTATAGTTTTTCTTAAATTAAAAATCCGACTTCAATTGAGGTCGGATTTTTTTGTTGTAATGTTTTAATTGTATCAAAGCGATTCGATTGCGTTGGCTTGCATTACTTTGCTTAGTGTAGATAACGCAGGCAAAAAGTTTTTAAATAAATCAAGGTTTTTTTTGTCTGAGTTGTCCAGTAATTCTTTCGGATTTAACTGAGCGGATAATTTTTTATTTTTCTTGAATGTATGTTCTAGTTCAACTTCGTAATAAAATTCTGTTTGTGAATTTTCTTTACCTTTTATTTTTGACTTATGTTTTAATTGAATGTTTTTAATGTTAGCGTAATAACCTGTAAAGCTTTGTTTGGTATTTCTTCCGCCTGAATAAATAAATAATATTTTAGCACCTAAAATGCCAGTTGGAAAATCTTTTACAGTATTATCTTTTTCAATTGCATGAAAATAGAATTTGTTTTGATTTTCAATTTCAGGGAGTGCTTTTGAACGATAAAAACCAAGGGCTACATTAATTTCTGGCTCAGGCTCAGAATTAAGGAATAAATTAAATTCCTTTTTATCATTGAAACCACTTATTTTTTCTCTATACAAATCAGCCGTTTTAGAGTTTTCTATTTCTAACTTTCTTTTTTTACTAATATCTAAAAATTGTTGTTCTTGGTCGATTCCTAAAAAACGTCTGTTTGCTAAATTGGCTGCAATACCTGTTGTACTGCTACCAGTAAATGGATCTAAAATCCAAGCGTCTGGTTTTGTAGATGCTAATATTAAACGTGTTAAAACAGATAATGGTTTTTGTGTTGGATGTTTGCCCTGTGATTTTTCCCAAGGAGAAATAGCAGGCAATTTCCAAACATCTTTCATTTGTTTGTCGCCATTTAATTGTTTCATTAATTCATAATTGAAATAATGAGGGACTTTTTCTTTTTTACGAGCCCAAATAATTTGCTCCGTGGAGTGGGTGAAAAAACGACAAGAAAAATTTGGAGGTGGATTATTCTTTTCCCAAGTAATGACGTTTAAAATTTTAAAATCTAACTCCGTTAATATTTGACCTATAGAAAAAATGTTATGCATTGTACCGCTAATCCAAATGGTAGCATCGTCTTTCATTTTATCTCGAACTAAATTTAACCATTTACGGTTAAAATCATTGATGTAGTCGTAACCATTAGATTTGTCCCAAGTCCCTTTATTGACACTTACGATTTTTTCGCTTTGTATTGATAAACCACAATTTGAAAGAAAGTAGGTAGGATCTGCAAACACCATATCAAATTGATGGTCAAACTCTGATAAAATTTAAAATCAATATTATTTTTTCTTTTTGATTTTTTTAATTTCCTTATCAAAATCAGAAACAAAATTTTTATCTTGAGTTATTCTGAATTTCTCATATTCCTCAGTTGCTTTCTTTATTGCTTGTTCGTGTGATATGCTTCCTGAATTGTTTAATAAATCATAACGGTTTATTTTTAAAAAACCATCTAAGACTTCCGCCCATTCATTCATTTTCATTGGAATATTTCTTTCCGCCTGAAGTTCTGCGAAATTCAAGTATAATTCGACTAATCTATTAAGTTCCCTAATTTCTTTTTCATTAAGGTAATTTTTAGCAACACTAGTGTCTGACTTTAATATTTTACCATCAGGAGAGTTTTTCCAATTCGTTAAGCCAATATTTGGTTTTTCTGCGTCAACTCTTTTATGAATAATTTCAGCTGCTGTATTTCCAGTTATAGCCCAATGTAATTTGTTTTGAACTGTTTTATAAAAGTTTAATGTGATTTCCGATTGTGCGTCATAGTCAATGCTGCATTGAGAATATATGTCAGTTATTTTTTGATAGAATCTACGTTCAGATGCGCGTATTTCTCTAATGCGCTCAAGTAATTCTTCAAAATAATCCTTACCAAATATTTGACCACCTTCCTTTAGTCTTTTATCATCTAAAACAAATCCTTTTACAATATATTCTTTTAGTGTTCTTGTTGCCCAAATACGGAATTGAGTACCTCTTTGAGATTTTACTCTATAACCAACTGAAATAATTACATCTAGGTTGTAATATGTAGTTTCATAGTCTTTTCCATCATCTGCAGTTGTTCGGAATTTCCGAACAACTAGATTTTCATCTAGTTCTCCTTCTTCAAAAACATTTGATATATGCTCACTAATTGTTGATTTGGCTCTCCCAAAAAGTTCTTGCATTGCTTTTTGAGTTAACCAAACTGTTTCATTTTGTATAAAAACATCAACTCTTACTTCACCATCTGGAGATGTATATAAAATAAAATTATTGGATAGTGAATTAGACATTAGTTTTTACTTTTTAAATATTCCTTTATTGCCTCACTTAAATTACCGAAACCTATTTTCGCTAATTCTTCTGCGGATAAATTCACTAATGATTTTTCAGCTTTTAATAACACAAAAGTTAAAAAGGTTGAATCGTCTGAAAATGAGGCTAAATTACTAAAATCGATATCTGTAGTATTATGGTCGCTGTAGTCTAATATGATTTCTTCGTTATTATATAATAATTCAGCAGAATTAATTGCTTCATCGATAGAAGAAGCTTCAATTGTTACTTCTCTTATTAAAGTTTCCTTAATTTCAATATTATATTTTTCCATTTATTATTTTTTTATAATTACCTCTTCCTGAAAATTCAATTATTCCTTTATCTCTTAATATTTGTAATTGCTGCCTAATTTTATCTTTAATGAAATTATTATTTGGGTATTTTAATTTTAACTTATTTTCAAAATTATAGACTTCATCTAAGGAAAATGAATTGTTTTTTATTGAATCAACACATTTCATTACATCTAAAATCCAACCTTTAGCATCTTTAGATTTATCTCTTAAAAAAAGAGTTTTTTTAAATGACTCATTTACAATTTTTGAATCAATGGTTTGAGCATTTTTAACTAAGAATACTTTACCGTTTTCAGCAACTTTTGAAATATCAATATTACAGCCAATCCAACCAGCTCTCTTTGCAGTATTTTTTAATGGTGGCCTTTTAATAATAATTTCGGACGTGAAAAATTGCTTAGGAATAATAAGAAAATCATTCACACTCCATTGTTTTGTGTAAGTAAGAAAAAAGAAATTAGGATTGTTATCTGCATTTATCCTTTCTATCATTGATGAATAAGCACCGTCATTAATGATTTTGGATAATTTACCGCCTTTGCTTTTTAATTCAAATTCTTCGTTACATTTTTTACAATAAAAATCAGCAACAGGTCTATTGTTCTCAAATTCATTTAGAGGTAATGTACCACAACATGGACAATACGAATTTTCCTTAACCCAATTTTCTGTTAAAATTCTTGCAATTTGTGAATTGCTTGAATAACCATTTGCTAATTTTAAATTCATTTTACGCCGCTAATTTTGCGTTAGGGATTGTAGTGGAAATCCTTTTGTGAGGAACGAGCAAAAGATTGGAACGAAAAGCCCGCCCGAAGGGAACGCCCAAGTAAATATCATCAAAGAAATCATCATTTACGTCTTTACCTTTTACATCAGAATTACTGAGCATCCATTTATGTTTCAAGCTATCCAATTGATTACAAAAATCACGTAAACGAATTTGCTCATCGTCGTTAAACTCATCTTTTGCATATGAATTAAAACTCGATGTATTACTTAATGGTTTGTATGGGGGATCAAAATAAAAGAATGAATTATCAGTGGCATGATTTAAAGTAGCTGTATAATCTCCATTTAGAATTTCAACTTTTTGTAAAGCATTACTTACAGAAAGAATGTTTTGTTCGTCACAAATAGTTGGGGCTTTGTAACTGCCCATAGGCACATTAAAAAGATTTTTGCTATTCACTCGGTACAATCCATTAAAGCAAGTTCTATTTAAAAAAATAAATAATGCTGCTTGTGTTGTATTATCAGTGCTACGAGTATTGTATAATTCTCGGTTTTGGTAATAGTATAATTTTTTTTCTTCTTCTTTATCTTGTAGGGAATGAAAATCAGATTGTAAATCCTTTAGTACCGAGATTAACTCGGTTGGACTTTTTGCAATTGTTCTATATGTGTTTATAAGGTCTACATTAATATCATTAATAACCGCTTTTTTAAGATTCGGGAAGTTATTTAACATCCAAAATAAAATAGCACCACTTCCTATAAAGGGTTCGATGTAAGTGAATTCATTTTTTAAAATATCTGGATGCAAGGAACTTTCAATTGATGAAATCAATTGTGTTTTCCCGCCAGCCCATTTTAAAAAAGGTTTTGGTTCTGAAAATGTTTTTGTAGTAGCCATAGATAGGTTAAAAATACGTTTTATGAACTTATCGAACTGCTACGTTTTGTAGCATTAATTAACGATTTTACACTTTTTGCTAACAAAATGCCACACGCCTGTGGCTAAGCGCCTTTGACTGAGCGGACGCGAGATGCGCAAAAAAGTGCTGAAAGCACACCTAATTGTGTAGGGCAGGAATTTAGCTCTTTTGATTTTTGCAATTGCGTCAGCGTCTATGGAGGGCAAAAAGCAAATGTGCTAAATTAGGGACAGCCAAAACGGGTTTTCAGAACCCGCAAAAAAGGGGGAGGAAAGAAAAAAACTAAAAACTGTTTCTAGTTCCCTAAAATGTTTGTTAGTTGCGTGCCCTAAAGTCTACCGAAAAGTTAATTGTCTGCTGTGAATTTGTCGATTGAAATTCTGTCTGGGCGCATTGGAGGTAACGTTTTGCAGCTACAAGAAGTTGGCGATTTCGGAGACGAAAACTGTCTACCACCACTGAACTTGATACGAAGCACAAAACTTCAATTAACCACTGAACCGCCAATTTCTTGTAGGTGCTGTTATGCCCAGTGCTTCTTTCAGTCGTCAAGATGTAGCTCCAGTTGTTCAACTTTTATTTTCTCTGTCAAGCCGTGATTATGTAATGCAAAGTGGTCTGTGTTGAAATTGCAAACCAACGCTTCTACAACTGTCCGCCTGTTTTCAATACTGCCCCCGTTGTGATAAAAATGGTCTTTGGTTACAATATTGAATTTGCTCCAAAACTTATTTATCATTTCATTCTCTCTCCAGTCGTTGTGATGCCAAGTTGAAAGAATAAATTTAGCTTTGGTTTCAGAAAGCAAGTGAAATAAAAGTTCTTCGTCTTGCTCTGTCCAACCGTTATAATAGTCAACGTGTCTGCCATAGTAGGGTGGGTCGCAATAAATAAAATCATTCTCTGTCGCAAGTGGAATAATGTCCGCAAATGACTTGTTGTGAAAAGTCCAGTTTGGTTCGGGTTGAATTATTTGCGAAACTGTTGAAACTTGATTGGTAATTTTAGTTGTGTATGCTTGTTGAAATCTGTCGGGCTTTTTGCAAAATGGAATATTCCAATTTCCCTTGCTTCCAAATCGCATCATTCCGTTGAAGCCTGCACGAGAAAGAAAAATGAAATCGTAGGGAGAAAATTCTCCGCTGTTAAAACGTGTCCTAACTTTTAAATAATGCTCATAGCCTGCATTTTCTGCCTTACTTAATAGTTCACCTTCATGTTCAAGGTAATGTTTCATCAAAGGTGCTGTAATTTCCTTTTGCTGTATGCCTTTGTAGAAGTTTATAATATGTGGATTTGTATCGTTTAGAATAGCTTTTTTGTAACCCGAATTAAAGGCAACAACACCAGTTCCTAAAAATGGCTCTATCCATTTACCACTTACTTTTGGTGCAAGTTCCATAATCCAAGGAACTAACTTGGTTTTTATGCCTTGACTTTTTATTGGTGGAACTATCACTTTCATTTCGTTTTCCCTCCTTTTTTAGGTGCTGATTTTTTAGTAGCAACTTTTGTTTTGGCAACAATTTTATCCCAAAGGTCTGTCCTGCCTTTGAATTCCAAGAAATCTTTTAATGTAGTAATTTTGGTTGGCTTGCCATCTTTAATCATAGTGGCAGAACCGTGGTTTATCCAATATTCGTCAAACCATTCTTCGCCCAATTGACTAAAAATTCCATTGCCATTTTTTAAGTCGGCAATGTCAACGATAGAACCAATGTTTGCAGTATTTCCAGAACCTTGTTTGTCACTTGCGATTTTCCATTTTTCGGAAGCAAAGAAGTCAAAGTCTTTGATAACGGATGTAATGGATTTTAGATTTTTTACTGTCGTAACTTCTCGTTCACCTACTTTTTTGTTTGGCGTTTCATATTCCTCTTGAAGGTCTTGGACTTGAAAAATTTCAGTTTCAGAAAGGTCTTCGGTAACGTCTGTTCTTGTATAAATAACACCTAAACAATAATGTCCAGTGTATTGATTGTATGGAAACTGAATATTTTTGTCTTTGTCTCGCTCCTTGAAATAGCCTCCGTGACTACCTAACGTAAAACCAGCAGTTTTGTCGTTTCGTCTGAAAGTGGTTTTTATGTCGATTGCAAATTTTACATCTTCGTTTGTCTTGTTTACCAAAGTTAGGTCG
Organism: Bacteroidota bacterium; assembly: GCA_046345275.1. GTDB lineage: Bacteria > Bacteroidota > Bacteroidia > B-17B0 > Aurantibacillaceae > UBA4416. Next base: position 12,397 of record JBKDJY010000077.1, on the reverse strand, counting down.
GGATACCAATTTTGCTTTTCTGCAAGAATTATTTTGTAGCCAATACTGTCAGCAAACTGCAAAATTTGAGGAAATATGTGAATTTCGAGAATTTTGGAAACAATTTTTGTGTCTGAAGAAATGGTATAAATGTTTTTGTAAACATCAATGAAACCCTTCACAGTCCAGTCGCCATTGTCAGTTGAAACGTATTTTTCCAACTTGTCAGCGAACTTGTCAAGTTCTTTTTTGAAGTCCGATTTATATTTGTTTTTGTCAGTCAAATTCATAGGTCAAATGTAATTAAAAAAATCGTCCTTTTTACAGGTCAGTTTATGTTTAGCACTGTCGTCATAGCATTGGGCATAACGGTTTGCAGCTTTGCCTTGTGCGAATTTTGAAACACTCTCTTGTCTAAACGCCGAAATGTTTGTTTGTTGCCCAAATACTGTACTCTTTTTTGCTTACATGAAAACACAACTTTCTGCGTAGCAGGCAAAACTGTAAGCAAAAAACTTTGATGTCCGCCCGCTGACGCAAAGGTGCTGTTATGTTTAAGTGCGCCCTACTTAGTTTGCACACAGGTACGTGTCCGCCGAACTAAGCGGTTATGTGTCTTTGCGGTTAGTTGGTTGCCGAATGTTTAGTTTGAAACACAGTTTTTAGTTTTTACTGTGCGATAGGGAGGCAATTTGAAAAATTGCTTGTTCTAATAGCACCCACAGGCGGGGAGGAAATTTTGCTAGCTTATTTGGCGCAAACTAAAATTATTGCCTTTGGAAATAAGCGACCAAATGTGCTTGCAAAATGTGCGGTAGCTTGTACACAGGTCAGCACACTTAGGTCTAAACACACAGGTCGGCAAATTGTGGCGGTTTAGTGGTCTCTGCGGTTAGGTCTATATACATTTAGGTCGACAGTAGCTTGTTTTACTTTTACACCTACAAGCTCTATTGTTACACCTGCAAGTTTTAAAGTTACACCTCCGAGTTCTAAGATTGCAGTAGCAAGAAATACTTTTACACCTCCGAGTTCTAAAGTTACACCCACAAGTTATAAATTTGCACCTCTGAGTTCTAAGAAAAATGTCGCTATTTTTATTGTTGCACCTCCGAGTTTTATAAATCGGGTAACGTGTTTTACTTTTTATCCTTGTTTAAATGGGACTGTCCAATAAACTGTATAAACAAAAGAAAGGGTAGCCGTTTGGATACCCTTGTCTTTTTTGATGATTTTAAAAGTTTATTTCTTAACGACTTTAACAAACTTTATTGAACTTACTTGGCTATATTCTTGGCTTGTAGCTCCAAACTTACCTTTGATGTATGCTTTTACCGCTTTTGCTAATACGATTAACGCATCAGGATTTTCGTAAAGGATTTTGTTTCGGGCAATTCTTGCATTACTAACTTTAGCATAACTTGTATAAGCAGCAGTATTTACAGTTTTTAAGTTTGCTAAAGTAGTTTGTAATGTTGCTACTTTTAACGCTGTTTCTGTTGGGTTATACGCAGGAACCGAAGCTAGTAATTTGATAATCTTATCATAGTGTTCAATAAGGTTATCGAAACTTTGTTGAGATACAGAAACTGTTTTCTTTACCGGTAAAGTAGTTTTATTTGCTGTATCTTCACTTGGGGCTGTAACAATACCTGCATCTGCTTTGGTTAATTTAGAGCCTTGCACTTTAGCGTTAATTGTTTTAAAGTCCTTAATTGTTTGTTCTGTTGCACCAACTGACATTAATGTGTTTAACAAACGAGTTGACAAACCTTTTAAGGGTTCAAAAGCAATCTCTCTACTATTTGTTGCATTTTTCCAACCGTTATATTCATTTTTTACGGTTGTTAATGCTGTTTGTGCATTGGTAAGAACGGTTTGTAAATTAGTAATTGCTAAATTGGGATTTGATGGTGTATAGTTTGTACCATACGTTACTAATAAAGCAATTAAGTGATCGAAATTAGCGGTATTTTTTGCGTGACCGCTTTCTATATAAGTACTCATGATTTTTAAATTTTAAAGGATTATTTATTTTTATCGGTGTTCTGCTTTTCTTTAAGAAAGTGAACAAGGAAGAGAAAGAGTTCGGGTAATCTATCTTTTTATTTGTGGTGGCATGTTATCCTCCTTTTTTAATTTAGGATATATAACGAAGGATTGTGCCAAGCAGTACAAAAGGATTCTAAAGTTTTGTTAAAACAAAAAAGCCACTTTGTAAGTGGCTTGATTTTGAGAATAAGTGGTAAAGTTATATCCGTTAGGGATAGTAGCGGTTATCCTTTTTATAATAGGAATGTGTGAAAGGCTAAAAAGATAAAAGCGGATAGCCTGTCCCGATAGGGAACGGCAAAAAATAAATAAAAAAAAGCCCGAAAAATCGGGCTAAATTTTAATTAAACAAACTTTATAAAACCTAAGATAATCAAATATAAGAAAAATTATTAGTTATTATATTTGACTAGCTTATCATTTGGAACAAGCATACATTATAAAATAAAACAATCCAATTGCTACAATAACCGATATAAAGAAGATTTTCATTTTTCTTTTAGACGATTTCTCTTCTTTATTATTTAATGACATAATTTTAGTTTTATTTCCAACCCCCACCTAAAGCCTTGTAAATATCTACAAGAGCATTGTATTGTCGTTTTTTCGCATCAATCAATTGTAATTTAGAATCTAAAGAGCCAGTTTGAGCCATTAATACTTCTATATAAGAGGCATTGCCAGTTTTAAATAAATCAGAAGATGTTTCGATGGCTTGAGTTAATGTGTTTACTTGTTTTGTTTTAAAATCAACTATTTTTTCAAGACTATTAATTTTAGCAACCTCGTTATACACTTCAACATAACCATTTAATATTGTTTTCTGATAATTAAATAAGGCTTCTTGTTGCATCGCATTTGCCGTTTTAAACTCTGCTTTTATGGCGCTGCGATTTAATAAAGGTGCTACTAAATTGCCAAGCAGTGAATAAGCCATTGACTGAGGATTAGTAAATAATAAACCTGCTTTAAATGCCTGAAAACCTATTGAGCCGTTGATGTTTAATGACGGATAAAAGGCTGCTTTAGCTGCTTTTACATCTGCTTTTGATGCCATCAGGTCAAATTCGGCTTGCTTGATGTCGGGACGATTTTTTAATAAGTTAGAAGGAATACCAACAGTTGGTTTAAAAGGTAATTCTTTAATTAACTCAGTTTTATTTCGATTAATAGTTTGAGGATATCTACCCAATAAAAAATTAATTTTGTTTTCACATACAGTAATTTTTTGTGTAGTCTCATACTCTAAGGCTTTAGAATTAAATACTTGTGCTTGAAATTGCTGTACACCTAATTCATTTGCAACTCCTGCTTGCTTTTGTATTGTAATTAATTCAAGGGCATTTTCCTGTAATTTAATTGTTTCTCTGATAATATCTAACTCATTATCTAAAGCTAATAACTCATAATATGAATTTGCTATATCTGCAATTAAATTAGTTAAAACAACATTTTTTCCTTCAACACTTGACAAATAACGAGCAACAGCTGCTTTCTTTTTATTACGCAATTTACCCCATACATCAATTTCCCATGAGGTTTGTAAACCTATAAAATAATCAGGAAGATGAGTTGGCACCATTACACCTGGCTGAATTTCAGTCGTACGATTACCCGCATCGTCCATTGTATAGTATCCAAACTTACGTTGCCAAAAAGCTGCATTTGCATTAAGTGTAGGAAATAAAGCATTTTTACCTAAACGCATACCTGCGCGAGCTGCTTCAATTCTTTGTAAAGCTATTGACATATCCATATTATTTTTTAAGGATAGATCAATTAACTCTACCAAGTTAGGGTCGGTAAAATATTGTTTCCAATTTATGTCTGCCGAGTTTGTTGAATCTTTTGTTGTTGCAAAAGATTGAGGCATATTTTTTACGGTATTATTTTCTAAAGGCTTAGTTGTTTTACAGCTTATGATAAATAAGCTGCAAACAATAGCGCTGAAAATTATTTTATATCTAATCTTTTTCATTTTAAATTACTTCTGTAAATGGTTTTTCTTCTTTTTTACCTTTTTTGGAAAACTTCTCTGCTAATGTTGCAAAAATGACATATAGCCCAGGAATAATAATTACCCCGAAAATTGTTCCGAATAACATGCCTCCTGCTGCTGCTGAGCCAATAGTTTTATTTCCAACAGCACCTGCACCACTTGCAAACATTAAAGGAATTAATCCTGCAATAAAAGCAAAGGAAGTCATTAAGATTGGGCGTAGCCTTTCTGTTGCCCCTTCAATAGCTGCTTGTAATGGTGTTCTTCCTTCTCTATGTCTAAGCGCAGCAAACTCCACAATTAATATGGCATTTTTTCCTAATAAACCAATTAACATAATCATTGCTACTTGTGCATAGATGTTATTTTCTAAACCCATAAGCATTAACATTAAAAATGCCCCGAAGATTCCAGTAGGCAGAGATAAAATAACTGGCATTGGTAATAAAAAACTTTCGTACTGAGCTGCTAAAACCAAATACACAAATAATAAACATATGATGAAAATGTAAATTGCTTCATTTCCTGCCTGTACTTCATCTCTTGTAATACCTGCCCAATCAATGTCATAGCCTTTAGGTAATTTTGTTTTAGCAACTTCTTGAATTGCTGCAATTGAATTTCCGCTACTAAATCCTTCTGCGGCTTCGCCATTTAATTCGGCAGAAGGATACATGTTGTATCGTGTAATTTGGTCGACTCCATACATTTTTTCTACACTCATAAATGCAGATAACGGAACCATTTCTCCTTTATCATTTTTAACAGTGAGTTTTAAAATATCATCGGGCTTTGCTCTGTATTGTGGCAATGCTTGAACCATTACTTTATACATTTGTCCGAAACGAATAAAGTTTGTTGCATACTCACTTCCTAATAAAGTTTGTAATGAACCCATCGCATTATTTACCGTGACACCTTTTTTAGCTGCCATGTCATTATCAAAGTATAACATGAATTGCGGATAACTAGCATCAAAAATGGTAAAAGCACTTGCAATTTCAGGGCGTGCTTTTAAATCGGACATAAATTGATTTACAACTTTTTCCATTTCTTTAAAATCTCCTCGTCCCGTTTTGTCTAGCAATCTTAATTCAAAACCACTGGCATTACCATAACCAGGAACGGCAGGCGGTGGAAAAAATTCTATTTTAGCATCTTTAATATGATTTGTTTTTTCAACTACTAATGCAATAATATCATCAACCGATTCTTTACGGTTATCCCAACTTTTTAAATTGATTAAACAAGTACCGTAGGTTGCGCCTGTACCATCTGATAAAATATTTGTTCCCGCTAATGAAGAAACAGATTCAATGGCATCAATTTCTTCACACACTTTTTGTACTTCATTTACGACTGCTTTTGTTCTTTCTAAAGTTGAACCAGATGGAGTAGTTATACTTGCGTAGAATGTACCTTGATCTTCATTTGGAATAAAGCCTGATGATAAAAAACGACCTAACAAGCCAGTCCCAAAACAAAAAATAAGTAAAATAGAAAAGGTTATTACCCTTCTATTTGCTATTAATCCTAATAATGCTTGATACTTTTTAGATAAGCTATTATACCATTCGTTAAAGCCATCGTAAAAACGTGTTAGTTTATTTTTTTTCTTGTGTTGATGATGTGGATTTTTTAATAACATGGCGCACAATGCAGGCGTTAATGTTAATGCAATAACACCTGATAGCACAATAGCAACAGCCATTGTTAAAGAGAACTGTCGATAAAAAATACCTGAAGGGCCCGACATAAATGCAACAGGAATAAACACCGCTGACATTACTAAAGTAATAGCGATAATAGCTCCGCTAATTTCTTTCATCGCTTGTTCGGTTGCTTTCATTGCGCCAATGCCCGATTTTTCCATTTTAGCATGTACTGCTTCAACAACAACAATGGCATTATCGACGACAATACCAATAGCTAGAACTAATGCAAATAACGTAATGAGGTTTAATGAGAAACCCATTATTTGCATGAAAAACAATGTTCCGATTAATGAAACAGGAACTGCAATTGCTGGAATAATTGTTGAACGAAAATCTTGTAAGAAGATAAATACTACTAAAGCCACTAATAAAAAGGCTTCGATTAATGTTCTAGCAACTTCATGAACAGAGGCATCTAAAAAGCGAGAAACATCATAGCTTACTTCATAATCCATTCCTTTTAAAAAGGTAGATTCTTTCATTTCCTCTAATCGTTTTTTTACTTTAGTAATTACCTTACTCGCATTAGAACCTGGTAATTGTTTTAACATAATTGATGCAGCAGGTTTACCATTTAATTTAGCTTCCACATCAAAATACGTTGTGCCAAATTCAACATCTGCTATATCTTTTATTCTTAATATCTCCCCGTTTTCGTTTGCACGAAGTGGGATGTTTTCGTACTGTTCTTTTGTATTGTACTTCCCTGTATATTTAATTACATATTGTAATGCTTGCGCTGTTTTGTCTGAGCTTTCTCCAACCTTACCTGGTGCGGCTTCAATATTTTGTTCATCTAATGCTTCTAATACTTCTGCTGTGGAAACATTATAAGTAAGCATTTTATCAGGTTTTAACCAAACACGCATAGCGTATTCTTTTGCCCCTAAAATATCTGCATAACCAACACCTTCAATACGTTTTAAATCAGCTAGTATATTAATGTCGGCAAAGTTGTATAAGAATTTTTCCTGTAAAGCCGTATCTGTACTATAAATGTTTAAGTACATTAACATAGCATTTTCTTCTTTTGCTATTTTTACACCATTACGAATTACTTCGGCTGGAAGTTCTCCCATTACGGCAGCAACTCTATTTTGTACGTTTACAGCTGCTACATCAGGATTTGTTCCTACTTCAAAAATAATTTGTACCACACCAACACCATCATTTCCTGCATCGGAAGACATGTATTTCATACCTGGCACTCCATTTATTGCACGTTCTAATGGAACTATAGCGGCTTTAGTAACTGTTTCTGCATTTGCTCCTGTATATTCTACTGTAACATTTACTTCGGGCGGTGCAATGTTTGGAAATTGCGCCATTGGTAATTGTGTTAATGCCAATGCACCCAGTAATGTGATAATAAGAGATATAACAATAGATAGAACAGGTCTATGTATGAATTTAGAAATCATAATAATTTATTATTAGTTTAAATATTAACCTGAATTATTTTATTTGTTGCATAAGCATTTCTTTTGAAGAAATTGGCTGTGCAATTATTTTATCCCCTTCTTTTACACGTTGTATTCCTTCGTATATTATTTTATCGGTTGGCAATAAGCCTGATTCAACTACATATAAAGATGGTAATCTGAATTTTGGAACAAAGCTTTTCATGTGAACAACATTGTCTTTGTCTACTACAAACACATAGTTTATTTCCTGAATTTCAAATGTTGATTTTTGCGAAATAATCATAGCGTTTTTTAATTCAGTTCTTAAACGTACTTTACCACTTGAACCGTGTTTTAAAATTCCATCAGGGTTTGAGAATCTTGCTCTAAAAGCTATATTACCATTGGTTTTATCAAATTCTCCATCAATTGTTTCAACAACACCTTTTTGTTTGTGCAATTGTCCATTAGCTAAAACCAATTCCACTTGTTGTTTGTCTTGTTTAGGTTTTGTAATAAAATCTAAATATTCTTTTTCTGATACATTAAAATAAGCAAACACTTCTTGATTATCAGAAATAGAAGTTAATAACGTTCCTTCATCAATTAAACTTCCAATTTTATTTGGGATTCTATTAATGATACCATCAAAAGGCGCTTTAATTTCGGTAAACGAAAGATTTAACAAAGCGTTTGCTTCATCTGATTTCGCTTCTTCAATTTTAGCATTCGCAGCATCTAATTTTGATTGTGCCAATTCTAGGTTTGTTTTAGATACTACGTTTTTATCTACTAATGTTTTTGCGTTTTGTAAATCTACTTCGGCAGATTTGGCTTCTGCAATGGCGCTTTTTAAAGATGCCTTAGCTCTGATTAAAGCTTCTTTATATTCTTTATTGCTAATACTGAATAGCAATTGCCCTGCTTTTACCAACTTTCCTTCATCAACATGTATGGCTTCGATGTAGCCTTTTACTCTTGCTCGAATTTCAACATTTTGAACGGAATGTATATCTGCTACATATTCATTTGTATAAACTGTATCCATTACAATAGGAGTGGTTACAGAGAATTTTTCTTCTTCGGATTTAGTTTCTTTTTCGGATGAGCATGCCGCAAATAATACGACACACATGCATGATAGCATGAATGCTTTTTTCATAGTAAAAATATTAGGTTAATTGATATATATAAGCTTAAAGCCTATGATGTGCCTAGAATTGGCTGAAAATAAATAAAACTAAGCCTCTGGTGGAGGTGAGAAGACATCAAAGGTTGGACTTTGATGAAATGATGCTAAATAGTTTATTTTAGATTTCTTTTGAAAAAACTGTGGTTCAAAAAACAATTTATGGGAGTGATGTGAAATTAAATTTACTTTTTTAAAATCCAAGGAGCCACCATCTTCTTGATCGGGTTCATCTTGTTCTGCTATTGCATTGTCAATACCTACAACTTTTTCGAGAACTATTTCAACAACAGTTTCCTGGTCATTAATTGATAAATCTTCTGCGATACAATCAGGCGCAGCATCTTTGGTATCCACACTTAAATTAAAGATGTGAATAGCCATTAAAATGCAAAAAATGCGACTAATTATATTACTTCTAAAGAATTTCATTTTTACGAATGGCAAATATATGTTTTTAAAAAGGTTAAAGTGTTAAGAAATTTTAAAATTATAGGATTAACTACTTATTAAATGCCTTACGCCTGTGGCGCGCTTTATGGTGCGTCAAGCACACGCGCAAACAAAGTGCTGTAAGCACACCTATTTGAAAAGGGCAGGATTTATCTTTTTTGTTTTTTAGCAAGCCTTTTTGCTAAAAAACAAATGTGCTAAATTTGGGATAGCCAAAACGGCCCGCTAGCTAGCGGACCGAAAAAGAGGGGAGGAAAGTAAAAACTAAAAACCGTTACAAGTTACCTAAACTGTTTCTATGAAACCCTGTTCTTGTCGGCACGTACTTTTTTAGAAACCAAAAAGCTTATTGTCTACCGTAAAATTGTCTTTGGAATTTTCACTGGGCGCATTGAACATAACGTTTTCGCGGTTTGCTTCAGGCCGTTTTGAAACCTTTGTCTACCGAAATGTTAGTTTAAAGATACAATGTTGCTATGCAATTGCAAAGCAAAAATTAAAAAAGTTTCTACCGCTTTTGCAATTGCTTTGATGTCTGCAAGGCTTGAGCAAACCGTGTGTTATAGGTTCGGCGCTTTTTTTTCTGCGGTTAGTTAAAACACAGCTTTCGTGTCCGCATACACAGAAACAAATTTTGCTTGATACGTTTTGCATTAATAAACTTGGTTATATGTCGCCAGAAAACTTAACGTTAGTCTGCAAGCAGTTTTTGTCTGCGGTTAGGTCGATACGTTTTGTGAGTTCTGCGGTGGTTACTGAGCTTGCCGAAGTGTTAGGTCAAACGAGTTTAGTGAGGTCAACACGATGCTAAATAATTTTTTGTTTTTGTGTGTCGCCACGAACTGTAAATTATAATTGTCAAAAGTTAAATACTGTTGTCGAAGTATAGTTTTTCGGTTCTTGTCTAGCGCTGACCTATAACGTTTTCGGGCTTTGCGTTCGGGCGGGTTTTGGAGCACAAAACTGTCAACCTGCACTGAACTTGCATAGAAGCACAAAGCTCCAAGTTTGCACGTCACCCCGCCTGACGCAAAACCCGTGTTAGCGGTTCGGTTTTTATTCTTTCTTGTCATTTAGAAATTCGTCTGTAAAGTGTCCTCTTTGTTTTGGTTTTGAAAACTTGTCTTTGTTATACGATTGTGAATTTCCTTTTGGAATTGATAGCGAAGTCCAACCGTTTTCTGCAAGCATTTTTCCCAAAAATACAATTTGTCCAATGTGATATGGATAATGTGCTAGTTGTCGGTTTATTGCTTCGGTTACGGTGTGTCCTTGATTGCGTATGTAAATAATTTTGTCAAGGTCGTCTTTTGTCAATGAGTTGATTGCGTTGAAAAGACAATTCCAACCTTCGTTCCACTTGTCTAAAAGATCTTCTTTGCTCTTAATGTCGTTTTCAAATTCAGCGTCCCTGTCACGAAATTCCTTTTCTCCGTCCGAAGTCAAAAAGTCTGTCCATCGTGAAAGCATATTTCCCAAAGGTGTTTTACAATTGTTGCAATACTGTTGCTGTCGTCATTGTATTGCCAAAACAAGTTGTCGTCCTGCAATTGTGAAAATGTTTTGTCGCCAAGCATTTTGTAATACTCAAACTGTTTTTTTATGCTGTCTAAATAGTCGTTTGTCATAATTTCTTGTTTTAATGGTGTCATTCTAAACTGACCGCTAACGGTATTGGGCTTGGCGAAGGTGGCGATTTTCACCACAAATGTTGATGCGGAGAACTAAACTTTGATTAACCACAAATGTGTCTGCGGAGCACTGAACCGCCACTTTTGCCAAACCCGTGTTAGTGGCAGTGGTTCTTCCGTCCGCTAATTTAGTCATTTATCTTTTCAGCTTGTCTTTGGTTAGTAATAAAGTCTTGTCCAAATGTAAGTTTTTTAGATAAAGTCGAGTTCGGTTCTACCACTCTCCAAAATGGTGTGATGCCTTTGAGTGAGTTAGTTTGTTGGTATTTTTCAAAATTTGCTTCTGCCACTATTCGTAAAAATATCCCTGTCGTAACTGGGCAAGTATAGTCGGCTCTGTTTTCAATAGCAAGGTCTTTCCGCATTGTTTGAACTGATACTTTTTTACCTTTTGGAATTTGCTTAATGTAATTGTCAATTATTTGCGGTGTCGCAATAAACATATTGCTGTTTGCCAGAATGTCTGCAAAATCAAAATCTATTCGTTTGATTTTTGGCTCTTTGTCACAATGCAATTTCTCAGTCCAAGTCTTTTTTGATGCCATTTTATTCGCCTAATTTTTGTTTTAAGTTTTGAAGGTATAAGTCCATCGTCTTATCCAAGTCTACAAATAAGTATGATAATGTTCTGAAAAACGGATTTGAAATTGTAATGACTTCTTTAAATTCAATCGCAGTTTGATTTTTATTCGTTTGCTTAAAAGTGCCTACCCAATATCCGTTGAAATTTTTTGGTTCAATGATTTCAATTTCAAAAATTTCGTTTTCTACTTTCTGCTTTACTTTAAAAGTAATTTCTGTTCCTTTTTTCGGAACTTCTGTCCAAGTATTTTCGTCAATGACGATAATTTCTTTTACATCATTTCTCCAAGTGGTTTGATTTTTAAAATCAGTGACGATGTTGAATACTTTCGTTACGTCTGAATCAAGCACAGCCGTTTTTGTAAATGTTCTTTCTTTGGGCAGAAACAGCCCAAACATCAATACGATTGCAATGATAGCAACAATAGAAATAAGCAAATAAGTCATTATTTTTTTCATTTTAAAGATTATTTATTCTGCAAATTTCTATTTCATTTTCAAAAGTTGTTTGACGTTTTTTGCTATTTTATTGGAACATAAAAATCAGTTACAAAATTTTCAGGCTTATTAAACGGTGGCGATTTAATATACCATTCAAGTGCTGGCTTGTCGGCTAAATCAAACTTGTTGTCAAACAAGCAAACATTATAGATATAGTCGTAAACAGGATAAAATCCTTCATATGCTCCTTTGTAAGTGAAGACTGCAAACTTACCGCCTTCAATTTTTTTATAGCCAATTTCCCCGTTTGGTTTTATTTCTTTTGAGAGCAAGACACAAGCGTCAAAACGAATGTGTTGTTCTGCTGTTAGGTCGGGATTGTCGTGAACAATGCCAATAGTCACAGGCTTTAATTTTAAAACTAAATGAGTTGCAGCCCAAAACATAAGTTTTTGAAAGGAACTGCCCACTTTGTCATATGAACCTGTGTGTCTAATATAAGCAAGATGCAAATCGGGAATTGTCTTGATAACAGGACCTTGAACATTGAGAGCATTTAAGTCAATATTTGCTTTCCCGTATTCATTTTGTTTGTTTGTCGTAAGTTCTGCTATTGAATTTCGATATTCTAATGGTGTCAGTCCAAAATAGTCTTTAAATGCTCTTGTAAATGTTTCGTGGTTTTGATAACCACAGTCAAATGCTATTTGTCCAATGTCGTTTTGTGAATGTTTAAGTTTTAGAGCCGCTTTTTCAAGCCTAAGTCGTGTCAAAAAGTCTTTGGTAGTGTCGCCAGTTAGCGATTTGAAAACTCGATGAAAATGGTATTGGGAAAGGTTCGCCTGAGTGGCAATGTCTTTGAGTTGAATGTCAGTTGTCGAATTACTTTCTAT
>JBKDJY010000076.1:0-4414 GCA_046345275.1 Bacteroidota bacterium | reverse complement strand
CCATCATAATTAAAATCACCTACTAATTTTTTAACAGTGATATTAAGGCCATTGTCAGAGCCTGTAATAATTGGATTCGTACTTACCACTCTTATTCTGTAACCGCTACCTGCTGCTGTGTTAATAGGAATAACCGCAGAAATACTACCTACTATGGGAGAGTTAAGTGTGCCAATTGTTGTAGGAGAAGCAAAAGAACCAGCGGCATTTGATAATTGGGCGGTAAAGATGTTGCCTAAGTTAAAATTACTGGTAGACGTAAAAGGGACGCTTATTGTATTGCCATTGCAAATGGTAGTGTTTATAAATGACGAAGTAGTAATAGGAGAATTCATACTGATGGAACAATTTGAAATTTGCACCATATCTTCAGCAGCACATAGACCTGTAATATTGGTTAAGCTAGTAGCCAATTGTACATTGGCTCCATCTACATCAGAAGTGAAAGATTTTAAATTTCTACGAGAAGCAGCTGGGATGTTAACCGATAGATTACCTAAAGTTCTATAAAACATAACAGCACTACTATCCACAACATGCATTAAACCTATACCATGACCAATTTCATGAAGTATAACCTCGTAAAAATCTATTTTATTAGCTAGTATATCTTTTGTTCCACTTGTATCATAAATAAAGTTTCTCGATTTATCAATACGAATATCAAAATCGGAGATAAAGGATGTTACAGGAAGTGTTGGACAAATATTTATGTTAGCCCTAGAGTCTGCAACCGTATTTGCTGTAGACATGGCTGCATGTTCCGCAAAAAATATATTACAAATCTTATCAGATGTACCATATTTTTGCATGGTTGTATCGGTACCTAATTTAATGTTAATAGTAGTAGCACATACCCATTTTTGAATGGCTTTTATCACACAGGCTTTTCTATCAGGGTATTTAGAAATGCTAGAATCAAGTCTTATGACATATCCTCCTGTTGTAATATTACTTTTGTATAAATTTGCTTTTAATTTTTGTGCTCTTGATATTCCTGTTAAAGATGGACGCTTTGAGAATATTGAATAATTAACTGAAAAAGTTTGACTGGCTAAGTTTTGTGAACTGGTGATGCTATCTGTGGCATTGTTAATTACTATCTTAAAATTTCCTGAGCAGGGCGTACTATACACAATGCCCCCAATGGTATCAATAGTAGAAGGCATTTTTAATTTAATAACGGTATCGTTCCAATCTATATAATCAAAATTATCCAATTTATTAATGTACGGAAATCCGACAAGGTCTGCATTTCTAAATTTAACTTGCCCGTTGCCTCTTGTAGCACCGAAGCCATAACCCTTAATGGTTAAAACTTCATTTAAGCCTCCATTTATGGGGGAGTTAAAATCAATGATGGTAGGCTTACATACTATATTAATGGCTGCGCTTCCACTATAGAGTAAATTGTCGTAAATTTGAAATGAACTGGAATTAGAGGTAGTTGTATAAAGTGCTGCAATAATAGCGTTTGCAGAATTTGTTAATGCCGCTGTAGCATTACCGCAACCAGTAATTTTAATTTTGACATGTGCTAATTGTTTGTAGGTGGTGGTTACATTAACACGATTGGGGTTAGTTAAGTTAAAATCTGTACCAACATTAAATGTCAGTGTATTTGATGATTGATCAACCATATTAGCATTGGCGTTTAGGTATTGGCTATTATTAAAGCTGGTGCCATTGGTAACCGTAATGTTGTTATTAGCAACCACGCTATAACCAAAAACAGCTGTATTGTAGGTTATCCAAATGGGCATGTTATCGAGAAATGATAATGAGTTACTCGATTTGATGTTGACATCAAATTCCAAATACTTGGTAGTTGTGCCTGTGGTAGCTGTATTAGCAATTTGTAAAGTAACATCTTGTGCCGTTATTTTAGCCGACTGATTTGCTTTACTTTGAAGATACTGTTCTGTTTTTTTAGCAATAATTGTATTGAAATTTTGTAAACGAATTTCGTAAGGAATAATGGGTTCTTCTATTATACTAACTTCTTTAAGTTTTAGACTTAGGCTTGAACTTTTTTTTTCAACCCTCAATTTTTTACCGCTTAGTTTAGATAAGGCAGTGTATAAATCAGCTAATTTTTTGTAGGGCTGTTTATTATAATCATAACTTGAAATATCGTTATACACAATTTTATCCTGATTTGAAATATCAATCATTTTTTTTAATCGATAATGTTTTCGCTCGTTTTTAGTATGAAGAAAATAAACAGCTTTAGACGAAGGGATAAATCCATTACCATGAGAATTAAAACTTTCTACACCGATACCAGTTTCAGGATCCCAAGCCGACCCTTCTTCTAATTCAATTTGAATGATGGAGTCTTGAGGTATCGTTCCTTTTATCATTGTGGTAACTTTAAAATCGTGCATAGTATAAATAAATTTATCAGGCATCAGAATCGAAGGGTTCTTCTTTAAGAAATATCCTTCGAATACAATTTCAGCCTCGTTAAAATCTGTTTTAATTGATTCGTTTTTTTGAGCTTGAGTTGGTTGTTGGGCTATACTAAATAGTGATAGTAGTAAGTTGATGAATAATAGAGATAGTGTTTTAGTTTTCATAGTTTTTGTTTTTGTTGGTTTGTAAATGTATGTTATTTATTGTTGTCCAATGTTTCTTTGTATTAAAAAAATAGTAAAGTTAAGCCACCATTTTTAGACGAATGAGGCAGTTATCAAAATATAAGCCACTTGTGTTTGCTTTGGCCAACACGTCAAATTCCAAAAAACGAGTAGAACCAGCGTAGGTAATCAATTCATTCCCCGTGCTAATGATGAGGTTATTAGCTAAAACTTGATTTATTTTTTGACTGCGCCTATTGTTATATTTTGAAGTGAAAAAATTAATGTGTTTATTATAATTGGCATTGTGGGTGGCAACGGAATCGGCATTAATCTTACTTATTTTGGTGTTTTGGCTTACTATGGGGCTTTTTTTTTGAGGGATACGAATGTTAAATTGCTTTGATAAATCTTTAAACAAATCATTCACGTTTTTGTTTTCGTAATATTCAGCAAGTCCGTTTCTTACTATTATTTCATTATTAGCATCATACACAACTTGAGATGTTAACATATAAGCACTAGGCAAATTGCCAAAAGTAAATGGCGTACAAAAAATAACAGATGTATTATTTAATTTAATTTGTAAGCCATCTTCTACATCTGTTCCAAAATAGCTGCCATTTTCCTCAATGTTTCCGCCATCCATTATGATATTTATGGTGCTACTTGTTTTTTTACCATAAATGATTTTATCTACTTGGGTTTCGTAAGGTGTATAAATACGGTGATCTTTACCCCTAAAGGATTTACCTTTAGATAGTATTTTACCTTCAAAAATTAGGCTTGTTGAGGCTTGTATTTGTTTTAAGGCAAAATCTTTATCATAAATCAAATTTTGAGAAAGTAAATTTAAACTGCTGAGCGTAAACAGTATTAATAATGTTGCTATTTTTAATGTTTTACTTTTCATGTTTTTGGTTTTTTATTGATTTTTAAATGTATGTTATTTATGGATGTTGAATGTTTAGTTTGTATTAAAAAATGGTAAAGTTAAGCCACCGCTTATAAACGAATGTGGCAGTTATTTTTTGATTGCGTCTATTGTTATATTTTGAAGTGAAAAAATTAATGTGTTTATTATAATTTGCATTGTGGGTGGCAACGGAATCGGCATTAATCTTACTTATTTTGGTGTTTTGGCTTACTATGGGGCTTTTTTTTTGAGGGATACGAATGTTAAATTGCTTTGATAAATCTTTATACAAATCATTCATGTTTTTATTTTCGTAATATTCATCAAGCCCGTTTCTTACTCTTATTTCATTATTAGCATTATACGAAACTTGGGATGTTAACTTATAAGCATTAGGCAAATTGCCAAAAATAAATGGCCTACAAAAAATAACAGATGTATTATTTAATTCAATTTGTAAGCCATGTGGTGTGGAACTGCCTATAATCATTCCGTTTTCTTCAATGTCTCCGCCATCCATTATAATATTTATGATGCTACTTGTTTTTTTACCATAAATGATTTTATCTATCTGCGCTTCGTATGGCGTATATATGAGAGAATCTCTGCCCCTAAAAGATTTGCCCGCAGACAGTATTTTACCTTCAAAAATTAGGCTTGTTGATGCTTGTAACTGTTTTAATACAAAATCTTTATCATGGAGCAAATTTTGAGAAAGTAAATTTAAACTGCTTAGCGTAAACAGAATTAATAATGTTGCAATTTTTAATATTTTACTTTTATGGCTATCCGATTATTACACATTGATTTGATTAATAAAAATGGGCTTATGAGATTTGGCTTTCATATATAGGCTTATTTAACACAGCTTGCTTAAGGAGGGTATAAAACAATAAACCTCTGCTATTTGATTTACGTC
>JBKDJY010000075.1:0-7170 GCA_046345275.1 Bacteroidota bacterium | reverse complement strand
TTGTGAGTTGGCTATTAATTCCAATTTTAATCCATCGTATTTACTCCCATAAACAAAGGTGCATATTTGGCTGTAACCTTGGTTTTTAAATACATCGCGGTTACTTTTATCATGGGCCCTTACGCGCCAAATGTATTGCATCCCTGCAATCAATTGGGTTTCCGTTAAGCCATAATTGTAGGTTGTAAAATCAGTGGTATACGTTTGCACGGGTGGCGCACTTAGCACAATATTGTTTGGGTTCGCTTGATTATCGGGGCGAGTTTCCCACAACTCAAAAATGTATTCCGTTTGGTTGGCACTATTAGGGCTCCCGGTATTCATGGGAGTCCATCCAAATAAAACATTTTGTGGTGTATTGCTTTGCACAGTGCTTCCGCAAATGGGCATATTTAAAAAAGGCGGGTCACTCAATGTCATCCAAGCTTGGGTGCAGCTTTGGTTACTTACTTGTGTTGGTAATGTGCTATTATAATCATAGGCCGTAAAACAAATGCTGTAATAGCCCTCTGGTAAGGCTTGGCCTTGCTCATAACTATTTTTGTTAAGGCCTGCAAAATCTAAATTAGCTGAATTTAAAAACTCATAAATATCGCTTCCGCTAATTTCTAAAGGTACTCCCGCTTGTAAGCTAATGGGTTGTCCTTTAAAAAAAGGATTTGTGGAAAGGCTGTAGCCATTTCCTTCCAACCTCATGGCTAAGCGCACATTGTAAGTTGGTTGCGTTAAATCTTTTTGCAGTAAAATTACTTTGAGCTTTTCGTTTCCCGCAGTGGCATACTCGGGCAAATAGCCACTATAGGGTGGCGTTAATATAACATTTAACTGAATGGGGTAGTTTTGTTGGGAAAAGGCAGCCCCTCCCCAGCCCTCCGCAAAGGGGAGGGAGAAAAACAGAATGATAATGAAGGGTGTTTGAATGAGGGTTTTGAAGCTCTTCTGTTTTAAGCCTAATACCTCATGCCACCTATTTGTCATTTTAGGACTCATATTTATAAAATGCACTCGTCTCCATAATGGAACTGATAATCAAAAGAATCTTTTATAGCGCCTCCAAAGAAACTGAAGCTGCAATGAATCCTGGAATCAAAGACAATTGGTTTTGGGCCTTTTGCCTGCAATAATGCAGCGGCAGCTACACTCATAATGTTATAATCAAAGTTTTCATTAATTAGGCAAGGGATATTTAGTCCAATTAATTTGGTAGGACAATTAGGAGGAATTTTTATACTACCTCGTATACCTATATAGCCGCTCAAATAGGCATAGGCTTGTCCTTGGGCATACCAACCATTGATTCCAATTACATCTCCGCTTCCAGAACACCTTGCATTACTGCCATAATCTGTAATCATTATATCAAAACCAATTCCAGCTTTTATCTCTCCATATGCCTCAACTATATATAAGTTTATGCTTTTTTTAGCGCTAACTGAAATACTCATACCAGTTGCAAAACCTTTGGCAGTTGTAATTTTATTAGCATCTCTAGTTTCTGCTAAATTATTATCATTAAAAATTTGCTGACAAGCTGCTGGCACTGCTGCCATTGGTTGAATTTCTGTACCTACCATTAAATACATGCTGGCAGTTATTTCGTTAAATACTTTTACTGATTGAGGTATTTGAGAAGTGCCAACCCAAACATACCATTTGCCCGGTTCTATATGTATAACAATATCTCCAGCGCGCCCATTTTCATATGCCCCCTTTACTACATTTAGATTTAAATAGGATTGCATTAAACAATGGAATGTTTTAGTTGCTTGCGTATATTGCATTTCCATATGAGCATATAAAGGCAATTGTGATGGGGAGGCGATAGCATCTCTTTCAGATATGGATTTAAAAAAATAAGTATCGCCAGTAAATTTAATCATGCCTAAACCACCAGAACTTGTAAAATTGATTTCAAAAACAGCATCTACGTTAAATGGTTTATCAGATGGAGATAACGCCAATGTTGCCCCAGCTTTAAAACCAATACTAATATTATTATCAGGAACATAATTATATGCATTGTTATAATTACCCGTTGGTCTTAATCCTGAGGTTAAAGTTGCGTTTGAAATACCTGGTTTTGGAGACATGTGGTAATATAATCCTCCGAGCATACGATGTATGGTAATATAACCAAGTGAAATTTTTATTGGTAGTTTAGCGTCTACATAAAAATATCTGTATGTATCCATACTTCCAAAACAAGAATTTATTTCAATCGGTCCTGGTAAAATATCTTTTAAGCTGATCCTGATTTTTCCGAAAAATGCTTTTCCGTAGACAGGGTCATTATCTTTAAAGGAAATAGCACCATCAAAATCTACAGGACCAGTATGAACTCCTAAATAAATGTCGTTCACTTTTACTCGATCGAAAACCCATTTGCCTTTCATAGCAGGTGTTCCATCACTATTATTTGCAGCACCAACATCAGGCACATCATTTATTTTAGCTAAAACGAATATCCGTGCCTCGGCAGCAAAACCATTTCCATCTGACGATTGTTTTAAATTGAGTTTAAGATTAAAAGCAATTTCGGGATTGTTATTCACTATTTTTAAAGTGATGCTATCTATGCTGATTGGATAATTTGCCCCTTTAGACATATTTCTTCCACCTCCTCCGTTAAACGTTAAACTAAAAACACCACCTCTGAAATAAGGTTTTTGAGAATGTAGACTAAATTGTTCAAAGTCTAATTTGCAAGTTTTTAAATTGTCATTTGTTACTTCAATTTTACCATTTAAGACAGCGTATGGTACAAATTTTTGATTAACTCTTGTAATATGAATTACCGAAGTTGGATACAAATCCACTTTTGCCGCAAACACTTTAAAATCAAGATTGCTTCGGGGTCTTATGGCAAAATCAAAATCAATATCATCTGCTACTGGATTATAAGTAATTAATGCATTGTAGCCAAGCGTGTCTTTATCCGCTGCTGGTAAAATAATAGTACCGCCTAATTCTCCGCCTACTAAATTATTAGCAACAATATGAACTCCTATTTTATCAATAGAAAAAGGCCATCCACTGGCACTGCCATCTTGATTACTCATCAAATTACTTACAACAAAAGCTCCTGAAACTCCTGCTTTATCAATCATGAAATTATTAGTAGAAATCGTAATACGTTGCCCACTTTTTTTTGACATTTCTTTAGGTAATCTTACTGTTAATTGTTTCAGGTAAAAACCTGTCCACATATTAGGATTTGAATTATAGGTGGGCGGATATCCTAAAGGGAAAATCATGCTTGGTGCATTGGATAGTTGGCTCATATCAAAAACGGCGTCGCTTACTTGAAAACCAAAGCCCTTTAAGCCTTTAATTTGAAAAGGTGAAAAATTGGCAGTAATAACAACGTTTTGTATATCGTTGGCATGAACTTCAAATGTTGCTTTTACTAAGCTGTCCGCAGGAACAACCTCTTTATCCGGTTCAATTATACTTTTAGAAAAAATGAAATTCCCTTTTAAGTTGATAGATTGAAACCCATTGCAATTCCACTCGACATAATTTGTTCCATCTCCCTTTAATACGAGCATCACTTTTTCGGAAATTTTGATGTAATGGTCACTCACTAACATCAATTTTTCAGAAGTATTTGAAGAACCAAGACCTAATGGATTAAAGGCAATATTCTTTGCCGAAAAACACATTTTTTTTGTAGTGCCCGGAAAATCTACAGCCATAAATGCACTAAATCTAGCACCATTAGGAGCAAATTTAGCACTGTCAATCGCAATGACGTATCTACTTGTTCCGATCTCTTTAATGATTCCAATAGGTAATGTTGCCGTACTGTCTGGGGAAAATAAATTGGTAAAATTATTACTTTCCTCTACCTGATGTGTCTTATTTAAAACTTCATCTCTTAAAGGATTACTTACAGTATCTTTTTGCGCATAATAATTAGTTGTGATACTAAACAACAGTATCACAAAAAAAACAATTTTTTGTTTTAAATAAATCATATTTTTAATTAAGGTATGTATAAAGCATCTCCACCAGTTATAGTATATGATGTTCCAGAAACAACATCAGTTTGAAAACTAAATGTTGCTTGAAATTTTTTCAAACCATTATTTAACGTATCGTTAGCAGTAATAGTTAAGGTTCCAGAATTTGAAGTATATGTTTTGTTATTTGTTTGAAAAGTTATATAATGAGAAGTACTCCCATCTAGTGGATAAGTCCCTGTTTGAATTTTTCCGGTTAAACCAAGAATCTGATTTGATCCAATTGGCCCAAAAAAAGTTACGCTATAACTTGGTCTGACATTACTAAACACATCAAAAGGAATATTTCCAATAAAAGATGATGCTGAAAAGTTGTTGTCATTATACGAAAAAGTACAATATTTTGTAAGTGTGGTTTTGGTTGTTGAAGTTGGGGTTTCCGTTGCTAGTGTCTCAGTTTTTTTCTTACAACTAAATAATATTGAAATTGTGAATATTGTGATCAATGTTTTTTTCATCGTCTTTAAATTTTTATAAAAATACAATAATTACAATGTTTTTTAATTAATCGTTCTCCATTTTTTCCTTTTAAAAAGTCTCCGAAATAGATTTTTTCTATTCTGCTGGACTTGAAATTTTAAAGCGCTTTTAAAATTATATTCACAGTTTATATTCATTGTATGGTTTTTTATTTTATACTAGCGCACAGATTTCAAATCTGGTCAAACGGGCAATTTACCCTCAATCGAATTAATTGTTAAACTGGCTAAAGCTTTTGATTTATCTGCTAATTTTCTTTTAGGGGAAGGGCAAAACGCCACTTACGATAATGACATGGTAAAGCGATTGGATGATATGGAAAATTTACCCAAAGAAGAAAAATTATGTCTTTTCGATTACATGGATTTAATAATAAAGGATTTTAAAACAAAGGCTACTTACGCCACTAAATAATTAGTATCATGAAAGTAATGCTATACATCAAAGACAACAAAGCTGATTTCGTAATGGAATTATTACGTAGCTTATCATTTGTAAAGGCTGAACCGATAAGCCCTACAAAAGCACAGTTTTTTAAAGAACCCAAAGCCTCTGTAAAAGAAATGGTATTGCTAAACAAGGTAAGCTAAAATTAAAAACCGCTGAACAGTTATTGAATGAGCTATAATATTGAAGTTACCGCCTATTTTGCCAAACAGCTAAAACGCTTGGCTAAAAAATTTCCTTCCCTAAAAAAGGAATATGCGGAGCTGATAGCTTCACTCAAAGAAAATCCTGAACAAGGCAAATGTAAATATTCATTATGTGCGTTGCAAATGCACCTCTAAGACGCCCTCGCTACAAACGAGGAAGAGACACGGGGACAAAACGGATAATAATTGCATAAATTATACTAATTGGCTATTTTTGTGCTGTAAAAAAATAAACTACCTCGGGGCAGAGCCCCAGAGGTATTAATCTGAGAACAAACACTTTCCGTATACGAAAAGTGTCAAAAAACAAATCGAAGCAGAGCTTCGAGGAATTAACCAAAAGAGATTAAAGCAAATCGATATGAGCTTAGCTAATAACATCAAGCGTTTAAGGGAAGAAAAAGGTGTTCTTCAAAAAGAAGTGGCTACCGAAGTTGGTTTAGGCGTTTCGCATTATAGTAAAATTGAAAATGGACAGCGTGAAGCATCAGTAGAATTAATAGATAAGCTAGCTAAGTTTTATTGCGTTTTTATGAATCAAATTGCACACATACACATGGGTAAATCTGTTCCTAAAGAGGTTCGCTTGAAGATAAAACAACCAATGAGCGAGTGCGCCTTATTGCTGAACTAGATGAGAAAGATTAAAATATTGTATTTGGTATGATTGAAACGATGCTTACTAAAAAGAAGTTTAAAGATTTTCTTCAGAATAATATTGCAGCTTTGTAACATTTAAAATTAAAGATTATGAAAACACAAAACGTACTTATTGCTCATCCAACAAATGCTAACGAATTAGGCGTTATTAAAGCGTTTTTTGAGGCTCTTAAAATTAAATTTGAAGTAGCTAAGGATTCTCCTTACGATGCAGAATTTGTAAAAAAAATACAAAAAAGCAGAAAACAAGCTGCCGAAGGCAAAACTGTAAAAATTGCCTTGGACGATATATGGAAATAGATTACACCCTAAAAGCTAAAGAGGATTTAGTTTACTGGAAAAAAGCAAACAACGTAATTGTTCTCAAAAAAATACGCAAACTTATTGAATCAATTTTAGAGACCTCTTTTGAAGGTATTGGTAACCCCGAGCCCTTAAAGTATGGTCTTTCGGGTACTTGGTCTCGAAGAATTACGCAAGAACATAGACTCGTTTATGAAGTTACTGGCAAACTCATTACTGTGCTTTCCATGAAAGGGCATTATTAAAATTTAGGAATTTCAATTCTGTAAGCCTCACTCTATCTATCTGATAATCTACTATCGTAAAACTTATGCGGTATAATTATACCAAATCTTCTATTTTAATTTCTCCAGTTAAAATAGGCCTATAAAATTTTTCCATTACAGCGACTGCAAGACGCATTTGATTAGAATAATCATTTAGATTATATTGTGCTTTGAATTTTTTATACAATTCCGTTTCCTCTTTTTGATTAAAATTTAGTGTATTATTTAAAATACTACGTTTAATTTTTTGGCTAGTTATTGTTAAATAATCGATAGAAACTCCAACATACGGAAAATTCTCTAACATCGAAATCTCAACAATACCTTTACCTTTTAATAATAGCGATTAATAAATTCTTCTGATTTATTTACATCGTAATAGTAACTATAATGCTTTAAGCATGGTTCTATAATTTTTTCGCAATCATTTTTAAAATCTTTATAACTAATATCCATGATAATATTATGGTTTAATCATTAAACCATTTGTTTGTAAAACATATCCGCTCCGCTGGATTTTGAGCAGGAGCCTTTTGCGGGGCTAATCCTGCGGTTGGTAAAATACTTTTCATTTGTGACCTTCATTTAATTGCTATTAATGGTTGGCTTACAGTTTCAACAAATAGTATACTTTCCATTTCTTGATAATTAGTATCAGCAAGAAAACTCAAAAACATCAATAGAATCAATACTTTTGAACACTTTATTAAGTTGGATGTGTTAGTAAAAATATTGATTTCATTGACGAATGTTGATTTATATGACATACATTCGTAAAAACATATG
>JBKDJY010000074.1:0-4202 GCA_046345275.1 Bacteroidota bacterium | reverse complement strand
GAAGCTCATATACAAGGATACCTAAATGAATTTTGTTATAGAACGAATCGGCGAAACCACCTGAATACAGCATTCCACAAACTAATTGATAGGATGATTAAAACAGAACCTATTAATATAAAAGAATTTGCATTTTAAACGATTAATTCTAATTATATATTTGGAAGCTTATGATGATTATGTAAAAATTATTGTTCCCGAAGGTACCTTTCTAAAAAAACAAACCATGGGCTTTTATGAAAAACAATTTGAAAATAACAATTTTCTTAGGGTGCATCGCTCTTTTTTATTACAATTAAATCAAATTACAAAAGTAGAACCACTTGAAAAAAATAGCCATATAGCAATTTTAAAAAATGGTGCTCGCATACCATTAAGTAGAAGTGGATATGCCAAATTAAAAGAAGTATTGGGACTTTAAAAGAAATCCAAAATTTTTTATACGGGAATTATATCAAGTGTTTTCTTGTATATTTGGAGACAGTTAAAAACAATCGACAATACTTGCATTGAATTAAATACAATAGCTTATAGTCAATAAATTTTTCTGATGACAAAATCAATCATAGTAGCCATTTCTTTAAATCATGCAATTGGGAAAGACAATCAATTACTTTGGCATTTGCCCGCCGATTTAAAATT
Source organism: Bacteroidota bacterium (assembly GCA_046345275.1). GTDB lineage: Bacteria > Bacteroidota > Bacteroidia > B-17B0 > Aurantibacillaceae > UBA4416. The sequence continues at coordinate 3,560 of JBKDJY010000074.1, read as the reverse complement.
TTTTAAATCTACAACAATGGGTTTCCCGGTCATCATGGGAAGAAAAACATTTCAATCAATTGGAAGAACATTACCTGGCAGAAAAAATGTTGTAATCACAAACAATCAAGATTATAATTCGGATCAGCAATTTGATCTATTGGTGGTAAGTAGTTTAGATCAGGCTTTATTAAAACTAAATACAGAAAAAGAAGTTTTTATTATTGGTGGAGGACAGATTTACAAACAGGCAATAGAGTTAGTTGATGCGATTTATTTAACTGTTGTAAATGTAAAGATTGATGGCGATGTTTATTTTCCAGAAATTGATCTTTCAAAGTTTCATTTAATTTGGGAAGAAAAACATCTTGCAGATGAAAAAAATAAATTTGATTACACGTTTCAAAAGTATGAAAGAATTCCTAACATAAAATCTTCAATAAAATGAGTTCAACTAACATTGAAAATATTCTTTTTATAGATATAGAAACTGCTCCTATACATTATAAATACAATCAGTTATCTGAAACTGAGAAAGAATTATGGGACAAAAAAATGTTTTATGTAAAAGAATCTACTCCCGAATTGCAATATGAAAAAGCAGGTATTTATGCTGAATTTTCAAAGGTTGTATGTATTGGTTTGGGTTTTATTTCAGAAGGTAAATTCAGAACGAAAGCAATTGCAGGTGAAAGCGAATTGGAAATATTGAAAGGATTTGTAACCATACTCAATCAACATTTTAATACCTCAAATCATTTTCTTTGTGCACATAATGGTAAAGAATTTGATTATCCTTTTTTATGTCGCCGTTTATTAGTGAATAAAATAACCCTACCGAAAATTTTACAAATTCAAGGTTTTAAACCTTGGGAAGTAAAACACCTAGACACAATGGAAATGTGGCGTTTCGGAGACATTAAAAATTTTACTTCTTTAAATTTATTGGCTCATCTATTTAATATTCCTTCACCAAAAGATGATATCGATGGCAGCCAAATTGCAAAAGTATTTTATGAAGAAAAAAACATCAATCGCATTAAAGCTTATTGCATCAAAGATGTCATCACCTTGGTGAGAATATACCAAAGTTTGAAAGGATTAGATGTATTAGCAGATGATAATGTTTTTTATATAGAGTAAAATCAACTTGAAATACGAATAATTGAAATGTTCTCACTCATAGGGCTGACGGCAGTTTGGAGAAAATGTCGTGCATTTAACACATGACAAAGACTGAAATTAAGAACGAAATTCAAAAGGTTTTAGACAACGTTCCAGAAAATGTTCTGCGGGACATTCTTGACTTGCTAAAAGGTATACAAAATCAATCAGGGAACAAGCTTCAACTAACTCATTGTCTTCGATAAATTCTTGCCGAAGACAATGAACTTCTTGAAAAGCTTGCTAAATGATCGACATTAAAACCGTTTAAAGTATTCACAATATCCTTATCGACAAATTTGGCGGTAGTAAAGGCATCCGTGACAAAGGCGCTTTAGAATCATCTTTGGCTAGACCATATTCCACATTTGACCAAAAAGATCTTTATCTAACAACCATCGAAAAAGCCTCAGCAATTTTCGAAAGCTTAATCATAAATGAGTACCGAACCACAAAATTGAACAAAACAGTTGAACTACTCCGCAAAACTGACAAGGCTTTAAGCCAAAAAAAAGGAGGTAAGAAATCTGACTTTTCAGTTTCTTCCCTCCAAGTAGCTCCAGTAGGAATCGAACCTACATCAAACGTTTAGGAAACGCTTATTCTATCCATTGAACTATGGTGCCAGTGTTTGTTTTCAAGTGCAACAAATTTAAGAAAAAAAGTGTAAAAAAATACCTGAAGATTTACTTTAGAATTGCAAGTAAATTAAGGCAAGGATTTATGGAATCAATTATCATAAATAATTTCACCATGAAAATTGCTTAATGCTTTCGCGGATTTTTCTTTCCAAAAATTTTAATTTACTTTTTAAGTGTGTAGTCTATTTTTCAATTTAGATTTACATTACAGCATCATCAATCCATAAAATCAATGTCAAAAATGGTTTTGAATCATCTTCTCAGAATGAAATAATTAATATTTTACCTTTTATAAATATTTTAAACCAATTGAGTAAAAAACAGAAAAATAAAAGGTTTGAAATTTATTTTTGTGAAAATGATAAACTTGTTTAAGGAATTCCAAATTAAAAAAGAAATAATTCTATTATGTTTTATCATTTTAAATTTAAATCTTTCATCACAAAGTAAGCGAATTATTTCTGGCAGTGTTTATAGCGCCACAACTAATGAGGCTTTATCATTTGTAAGTATATCTCTAAAAAAACAATTAGTTGGAAATTTAACCAACGAAGAAGGGAAATTTAATCTTCAGTTACCAGAAGAATTTATCAATTATACACTTGTTATAAATTATTTAGGATATAAGCTGCAACTCATTCCATTAAAATTTATTACAGCTCCATTAGTAATTAAACTAAATGAAAACATGTTAGATATTAAAGAAATCATTGTGCGTCCACAGGAATCTGACTATTATATTCGCATGGCCATGAGAAGCATCCCTATAAATTATCCTAATAAACCATTTCAAATAGAAGCTTATTACCTCGAAAAAATTTTAGAAAATGAAAATGTCATTATGTGTAATGAAGGAATTTTTAAAACGTATTACCCAAATTATATTGACACCATCAAACCACAAAATCAATTACTACTTTTCAGGCAAACCGAAAATCTTCATGAATTGTCATCATTTATAGGTAGTGAATTAAAAAAGGAAGCAGAAAGAAAGAAGCGGAAAGGAAAAGATACAACGTCGAAAGATGCTTCAATAAATGATCTGACAAATATTTTTAGTGGGCCTGAAACAATTTTACTTGCAACTAACATCACTAGAAAATCAAATAATTTTTTAGATACGAATAAATTAAAATCCTACCATTATACTTTTGCAAAATCAAGTTCATATAATTCAAGTGAGCTGATTATCATCAATTTTGAATCTAAAGGCAAAATCGAACATGTTCGTGAAAGTGGGAAAATATACATTGATCTGACGACTTTAGTGATAGTGAAAATTGAAATTAGAGGAGTATATGTTATCCCCGCATTAATTCGACCAATTCTTTTTTTATATGGCGTTGGTATTGAAAATCCAGATTATGAAAGTAAAACGGAATACAGACAAATCAAAGGGAAATGGTATCCTAGCATTTCACAAAATATGATTAATTTAAATTTAACCAAGAAACATTGGTTTAAGCCCAATGAACATTCTGATTTTAAAATTGAACAAGTATTTGGTGTAAACAAGACATTGACTGAATCGGTAAACCCAATATCAATAAAAAAAAGATTTAATCCAAAACAAAAAAATATACGTAGCCAAGTATTTAATGATGAAAATTTAAAATGGGAAGAAGTAAATATCATTAAATAGTATCAGCAAGAAAACTCAAAAACATCAATAGAATCAATACTTTTGAACACTTTATTAAGTTGGATGTGTTAGTAAAAATATTGATTTCATTGACGAATGTTGATTTATATGACATACATTCGTAAAAACATATG
>JBKDJY010000073.1:0-9298 GCA_046345275.1 Bacteroidota bacterium | reverse complement strand
CATATGTTTTTACGAATGTATGTCATATAAATCAACATTCGTCAATGAAATCAATATTTTTACTAACACATCCAACTTAATAAAGTGTTCAAAAGTATTGATTCTATTGATGTTTTTGAGTTTTCTTGCTGATACTATTTATATCATTAAAATCTAAAATTTATTCAACTTTATTAGCCTCTAAAATTTTAAGTTTTACGCTTTCTACTGTTTGTTTTTTGCGCTGTAAGATGGTAATTTGATAACCTTCGTAATTTCTTTTTTCATTAACTGCTGGAATTCTTCCCCACAAAAAATTTATTAAGCCTGATACTGTTTCATATTTTTGACTTTCACTGAGCGACATCGGTAAAGCTTGATTTACATCGCCAATGCTGCTATGGGCATTCACGACATATTCAGTTTCACTCTTTTTCTCAACAATTGGTTTTTCTTCGTCATGTTCATCCTGAATTTCTCCTACCAATTCTTCAATAATATCTTCCATGGTTACCACACCAGCAGTTGCCCCAAATTCGTTTGTTACAATTGCCATTTGAATGTGAAGTTTTTGAAAATCACGCAATAAATTATTGACGTGCATACTTTCTGGAATAAAATGTGCAGGTCGCATGATATCTCGGATGCTTTTAAATTTGTTATCAATCACTGCTTTTAAGATATCTTTGGAATGAATAATTCCTATTACATTGTCAATATCTCCAATATAAACAGGTAATCTGGAATAGCCTTCTTCAATAACTTTTTTAATGATGTTGGTATGGCCTAATTCAACATTTAAGGCAGAAATACGGTTTTGAGGAACCATAATTTGCTTTATAATTCGATCATCAAAATCAAATACATTCTGTATCAATTCGTTTTCACTGGGTTTTATGGCGCCACCCTCTTCACTTTCTGTCAAAATCATTCTTAATTCCTCTTCGGTGTGTACGTCATCTTCACCAACTTTTTTTATGCCTAAAACTCTTAAAATGATGTTTGATGATTTGTTCAATAACCAAATAAAAGGAGAAAACACAAAGTAGAAAATTTTTAGTGGCCACGCAATAAACAGAGCCGTTTCTATTGAATACTTTATGCCAAACATTTTAGGGACTTGTTCCCCTAAAGTAATGTGTAAAAAAGTAATGAGCGTAAATGCAATTGGTACGGTTACAAAATGTTCATTAGCAGAAACGTTAAGGTTGGTAAATGCTTTACTTACAACATTACTCATCACATGTTCGCCATAAGCACCTAATCCTAAACTGGCCAATGTAATACCAAGCTGCGAAGCAGATAAATAGGCATCTAATTTTTGAAGTAATTGTTGTGTTATTTTGGCGCGACTACTTCCTTTTTGGACGAGCAAATCAATTTGAGAGTTTCTAACTTTAACTAAAGCAAATTCAGCTGCCACAAAATATCCGTTTAAAAGTACAAGTAAAAAAGTAAGAAGAATATCAATCATTTTAAATTGTTAACCGTTATACAAATATAACAAATGAAAAAAGAACACCCCTAAAAATATTTATTTTAATATCTTTGGCTTCTATCACCCCAAAAGCTTGTTTTCATATAAAATGGGTGAACTAAAGAATCAAAAAAAATTGAAGCAAAGTTCGATCTAATAATTATTTCTTTCATGTTTAGTTGCTAAAATAATTTTTTAATTACCCTATTTTTTTATTTTCTGTCATAACGTTGATCAAATGACTACAATAAAAAAATAGATTTGCTCATAGGAGAATTTCAAAATCAAACAGTTGAAGATGATACGATACTTAACAATTAAATAATCTTTTCGTAAACTAAAAACCATAACTTCTAATTATTTTCAGCCCTACTTCAAAATTGAAAGTAATGTTCAAATTAAAATTTGTTGTTTTTATTCTCTTTTCTCTTACTGGATTGATGAGTATGACATTAGATAGTAATGACTCATCTTATTATAATATTTACAACATAGGTATTAACGATTTTCAAACTGAACAATACACACTTATTAAATTAATAGAAAGTAAAAAAGATTTTTCAGAACAGGCGATATTAGACATTAAAAAACAACTCAGTGCAACAAGAATAAAATTAAAATGGATTGATTTTTGGTTTCGTTATTTAAACCCGATAGCTTACCACTCAATTAATGGACCATTACCAGTAGAGTGGGAAACAGAGGTATTCGAAAAATTTGAGAAACCATATAAAAGAGAAGGTGCTGGATTAACCCTGGCTGCTTTATATTTGGAAGAGGTTGAAATTGATAAGAAAACATTATTAAATCTAATACAAACTTCTATTCACGCAACAGAAGCGTATAAAGCAGATTCAATAACCAAAAATTTAAAAACCTACCATCACTTTTTTTTATGCAACCGTCTATTTTTGTTAAATCTTGCCGCTATTTATACAACGGGTTTTGAATGTCCTGATACATCAAATGTAATCCCAGAGCTCCGTTCAATGCTCAATCATGTTGGCAACATTTATCAATCCTACAATGAAAGCTTTCCAAATAAGCCTTTGTCGAATGAGTACCTTTTGTTATTCAATAAAACTAGGGCTTTTGTTAATTCTCAATCAACACATTATTCTCAGTTTGATAATTTCACTTTTATAAAAGAATTTGTGAATCCTTTATTTTCACTAAATCAAAAATTGATAAGGGAATATAAAGTTGGTTCGAGAAGCGTTGTTGATTATACACTAAATAATAATTGCAATTCTTTATTTGATAAAAAGCTTTACACTGGACAAAACTCTAAGGGGATTTTTATACATGTCAATGATGATGAAACACTTGCTGAGATTGATAGAATAGGGAAGCTGCTTTTTTATGACCCTATTTTATCTGGCAATAACTCCAGAAGCTGCGCATCATGTCATAAAGGAAGTGCATTTTTTACAGATACTTTAATGGCTACTTCTATTCAGTTTAATCACAGCGATTTTCTAACGAGAAATACTCCATCGCTTATCAATGTTGGGTTTAATCATTTAATCATGATGGACGGTAAGCATATTTCTCTACAAGATCAAGCAAAAGCGGTTATATGTAACCCAAAAGAGCTAGGAAGTAATGAAAAAGAAATTTTACAAAAAGTATTAAGTTGTAATGAGTATAAAAGCGCGTTTAAAAAGTTTTTGAAATATACTCCGCAAGAAGAAGACATTACGTTTGACCATCTCGTTTCTGCAATTACTTTTTATTACAGCAAATTCAGTAATTACTATTCTCCTTTTGATAATGCCATGAATGAAAATAGAAATGTGGATATTTCAGTAAAGCAAGGATTTAATTTATTTATGACAAAAGCGCAATGCGCAACTTGTCATTTTGTTCCTCAGTTTAATGGCGTTAAACCACCTTATGTTAGTTCAGAATTTGAAGTACTAGGAGTGCCATTTGATAGCACATTTAAAAAATTGGATCTTGATAGTGGAAGATATTATATCAATCCAGCCGATGAATCTTTGTATGCATTCAGGACAGGTTCTGTTAGAAATGCTGAGCATACAAAACCTTATATGCACAATGGCGTATTTGAAGATTTAAAACAAGTGATTGATTTTTATAATGCAGGCGGTGGTGCAGGTAGAGGACTTATCGTAAATAATCAAACATTAAGCGCAGATTCATTACATCTTTCACCTGATGACAAAAATAAACTGATTGCTTTTATTAAATCTTTAAATGAACAAATTATATTTGAAGCTCCTCCTGAAAATTTACCTATTTCTAAAAATAAGCTATTAAACACAAGGAAAGTCGGAGGGACCTATTAAAAACATGAAATATATTTTATTACTTACTTTTTTCTACTTGCCAATTTTTTTTGTGCAATGCTTTGCTCAGAAAAAAGTAGACTATATATTACCAGATAATATAAAAACAGATATTGAGAAAAAAATATTTATAAAAAAATTCAAAAAAGGATTATCGCTTTATAAAGTCAATTGCGAGAAATGCCATACAACTGTTGTAAATAAAAAAAAGATAATCCCTGATTTTTCATTACCTCAATTGTTAGATTATGAAATACGGTTTGCATACCCTGAGCATCAGGATCCAATGAAAGAGGTCATCATTTCAAAAGAACAGTTGGATATGATTCTTCTTTTTCTTCAGTATAAAAAAAGAAATGAAATTGCTAAAACCGCAAACTAATTTTTCGTAGTCAATTATAATTTTTAAAAAATAGAAAAAGAGCTTGTCATTAATCTATTGGATTTATTTTTTTTGGATTACTGTTTTAGTATTGATATTATATATATTTGGAAACTCCTTTATAATTAGCGTTTCAGTGGTTCCTTTTTCAATGGGTCTCTTTCTTCTCAATTTATTAATTACCAAATTTCAAATTGATCAAAAAGCATCATCTTAACCCATTTTTGGTTACCAAAATTCTTGGCTATTTGCGCTTTTAACTCAGCAGTTTTGTATATTTTCGCTTTTGTTTTTTTGGGTAATAATGTTTCTAATGAAGGCTTTATTATTTCTATATTTTTTGCAAAATAAATAACACCTCCATCTTCGGTTGCTAGGCCAAGGATTGTTCCTGGCAGTCCTCCAAGGCTTTCTGGACCAATTGTAGCATTTAATTCAGAGCAAAACCAGGCATACAAACGGGTACTATCATTTATATTTGTAATTGCTTTTCTGCATTGATATCCGCAAATATTCCTTTTACTTTCCGTGATTTTCCATTTACAAATTCGAATGGAATCGTCCACTAAAAATTTTTCTCCCCATATTTCTTTAATGGTTAATCTGTGATTTGTAATTTTATTTTGGTAAACCGTATTTTTATTTGTTGACCAACTCATCCGTTCAACCAAATCACTTTCTTGTGGCTTAAAGACAGACAGGGAGTCATTAAAATATAATTCAAAAACATCTAATTTATTTTTGTCTTCTTCTTTTAGCCATTCTTTAACATCGTCACTTCCTTTAAATTTTTTGTACAAATTTGTTTTTCGCTCGTACGTAATTTTTGCTGCATTTATTTGGGCATCCATTGTTTTAATATTTAAAGCAATGGTGCAAAAAAATAAAATCATTCTATAGTTCATCTTCTTCCTCTTTTGATTTGCTGCTATTAAATTTATAACTTGCTTTAAATAAGAAATAACGACTAATAATATTTATCTTTGTATCTATAATGATATTGCTTGTGATACTTCTATTTACACTGATATTTTGATTCAGTATGTCGTAAGCATAAATTCCTAGAATAAAATTATCTAATTTGAAAAATGTTTTTTCTAGTGAAGCATTCCAAACAAAATAATTTATGTTATACCCATTTGTTCTTCTGGAATTAATTGTATAATTCCCATTGGTTTCAACAACAATTTTTTTTGATAACTTAATGGATATATTTCCTTCAAAGCCTTGTGAAGTATATGGGTTTGAGTTAATTGAATTTAAAGTTGAATAGGCTTTATTATAATCACTACGCCCAGAAATACTTGCGTTTACTTTCTCTAAATTTAAACTGAGTTGTAAGCTCAAACTTGACCTTAAATCTTTTGTTAAATTCAATTCATTATTTACGAATGATTTGCTGCTTTGGTAAGAGGCACTTCCATTTGGTTCAATTTGAAATTTTTTAGAAAAAAAAGGTTGGCTGGTGCCACAATAAATTTGAGCAAAATAAGAACCATTAATATTGATATTTTTGGATATGGTTCTACCAATGCTATCGTATGTTGTTGAGGTGGTCATATCATTATTTGTTTAATTATATTCGGCTCCTAGCCAAGTGTAACTGCCAGTTATAGATTTCCATGAATTATAATTTAAATTAAATTCGTGACTAAATGTTGGCAGTAATTTTGGATTTCCGATATTGATAAAATTAGGATTGGTATTATCCACAATTGGTTGTAATTGATTAATCGTTGGATTTTCTGATGAAGTTTTATAAGTCAAATCCGCTGACTTATTCTCAGAGAATTTAAATCTAAACGTAGAGAATGGTAACACGTTGGTAAAATTTTGATTGATGATTTGACTTTTGAAAACATTATTATTTTTCACAATCACGTTTCTGATTTTACTTCCTATTGTAAATTTTATCTTTTTTATTTCATAAATGAATTTTAAACCTCCTCTGTTAGTTTGCTTTGAATTGATGAAATTATTTGTGAGCACGGAGTCTATGAGGATATATTCTCCACCAATATTATTTTTTGCTATTTTATCTTGTTTGCTATTTAAATACTGAAAGTCGTAAGACGTTTCAAATTTAATTTTCTTTGTTAACGGTTCTATATAAACAACACCTCCAGAGTGTGTTTGACTGTTATTAATGTTTGTTTTCTGTTGATTAATTGAATTTAAACTTTGATTTGAAGTGATAAAAAACAGGTTATCATTTTTTAAGAAACCTGAGCCATTATTGTTACTAATATTACTGTTATATGTAATATTTAAAGCTCTATCTTTTTTCTTAAAACGTCTCATTAATTTTAATGAATTGGATATACTGAATCCATTCGATTTTGATGTATTATCTATGATTGAATTTCTTGTTTTGATAAGATCTTCAGAAATAAAATTGGATTGCTTTAAGCTAGACGAATTACTTTTATTGAAATTAATGGTTGATTTAAAATTTACATTTGTTAACGAATCTAATTTTTGGTCAATACCAAAATTAATGGAATGCCCTTCATTTATTTGATTAGATGTTGTTTCATTAGCAGTTGAATAGCTCGTATCTGCTAAGAAGTATTGAGAATTTCTGGTAGTTTTTGTATTTAATTGATTGTGCTTAAATGAATAATTAAAATTCAATTTGGTGTTTTTTGAAATTTTGTCTGTGTAATATAACCCTGTTTTTAGTGTTTGAGGAAATCCTTGCCTGTTATTGCTTCCATTGTTATAATAATGCATTTCACCATCATCATTTTCAAAACTTCCAAATTCATTATTTAAGCCGTATTTGTACATATCGCTCCAACCAAAATTTGAGCGGGGAGTATTACTTCCTAATCCAAAAACGGATAATTTTAATTTCTTTTTAAAGTAATTAGCTAATAATTCTCCTTCATAAAATTTTTGAAAATCACTTGCCCCACTTAGTTTCCCAAAATAACCCTTCTTTCCTTCCTCTTTCAATTTAAGGTTGAGAATTTTTTGAGTTTCTTCGCCTGTTGCTGAATTTGCTTGATCATCCGCTTTTTTATCATACACTTGTACTGATTCTATAGAACTTGCATTTAAATTTTTTGTAGCTACTGTTGGATCGCTACCAAAAAATTCGTCACCATCAACCAACACCTTGTCAACTTTTTTTCCTTGCGAAGTGATTTTACCATCATTGTCAACTTTTAAACCAGGTAATTTTTTCAATAAATCTTCAACCGTGGCATTTACTTTAACCTTGAAAGAATCAGCAGTGTAAATTAAAGTATCGCCTCTGTAATAAATTGGATCTCTGAAAGCAAATACGGTCACTTCCTCTAAGCCCAAGGTTTTGGGTTGAAGGATAATTTTACCGAAATCGTAATCTAAGTTTTTTATATTTCCAAAAATAAAATAGCCTTGATCAGCAAATTTTGGATGAGAAATCACAACCTGATACGTATCAATGGGTAATTTTATTAATTTAAAAAAACCTTCATCATCGCTTCTGGTAAAATCTACCAATGTGGAATCAGAAAATTTAATGGCTATAATAATGGCATTTTTTAAAGGGAGTTTTGCTACAGTATCTTGCAATTTGCCAGCAACAGTTATCCTTTGAGCAAAGAATGTCGTAGATAATAATAAAAAAAAGGAGAGTATTGTTCCCTTCATAAACTTTATTGTTCTGCAATAATATTAAAGTTTATAATGCAGGATAAAATTTAAGATACAATATAAGTTAAATGATAGTGTTACTTTTTTCCCATTTTCAAAACCAAATCTACCAAACGACTGCTGTAGCCATATTCATTGTCATACCAACCAATTATTTTAACAAGATTTCCAACAACGTTTGTAAATCCAGCATCGAAAACCGCTGAATGCGGATTTCCAATAACATCCACAGAAACTAGAGGATCTTCGGTGTACTCTAAAACATTCTTTAGCTCATTGTTTGCCGCTTTTTTAAAAGCTTCATTAATTTGCTCCACACTCGGATAAGCTGTCAAAACGCAAGTAATATCTGTTAAAGATCCATCGGCAACTGGAACCCTCATTCCACATCCACCCAATTTATCTTCTAAGTCCGGAAAGATTTTTCCTAAGGCTTTAGCAGCTCCTGTACTTGTTGGAATAATACTCATTGCAGCTGCACGTGCTCTTCTTAAATCTTTGTGCGGCGAATCGTGCAGGCGTTGATCCCCAGTATATGAATGAACGGTTGTAACATAAGCTTCTTCAATTCCCCATTGTTTTAGTACAGCAAGCATTGGAGATGCACAGTTTGTTGTACATGATGCGTTTGAAACAATAACATCTTCAGAATTTAATAGATCATCATTAACACCGATGACAATTGTTTTTATATCATCATCATTTGCTGGGGCTGATAATATAATTTTTTTGGCACCAGCATTTAAGTGTTTTTTGGCTGAAATTTTATTTAAAAACAGACCAGTACATTCAACTACAACATCTATATCTAAATTTTTCCAAGGCAGATCTTCAGGATCTTTAGAAGCAAATATTTTTATTTCTTTTCCATTTACATATAAATGATTGTCATCGTGTTTAATTTCTCCATCAAATTTTCGATGAATTGAATCGTATTTTAATAAATGCGCCAATGTTTTTGAGTTAGTAATGTCATTGATTGCTACGATGTTTATATTTGAATTAAAAAATGCGATTCTAAAAAACACCCTTCCAATTCTTCCAAAACCATTAATGGCGACGTTTATTTTTTTCATAATTTGGATATAATTATTTTTAATTTTCTGATGAAATAAATCTAATCATTTTTATCAGACTTGATGATTTTTGGGATTAATCTATTTCAATTTTTCAGGCAAAGATAATTAAACAAAAGCGTTTTTTAATTTTTAAACCTCTTTTTTGGTTTAAATGACTTAATTGTATTTTAATCTCACATTCCGCATTAGAAAAAAAGACGGCATTGCTTTAATGGATGAGGAGATTAAAACACCAGCTTTCATTTTGAGTGTTCTAATTTCCTAGTTTGTTTTTAAACAGGCAAACTACAGGGCAACCGCATAAATAACATCTCATAGTCAATAAGTTATAAAAGGACTTAGCTTTATTAAAGTAATAAAATCTGTATTTGTATTATAAAAAACACAAATGGATTTTGTTAAACATTTTTCAGGAATTACAGACTAT